>JAZKTI010000225.1:0-4306 GCA_036625635.1 Haloarculaceae archaeon | reverse complement strand
CGAGGACCTCGCTGATGTGGCTGACGGGGATGATCTCGACCATCTCCTCGTACTCCTCTTCGATCATGACGTCCTGCTCGTTGGCCTTCGGAATGATGACCCTGTCGAGGCCGGACTTGGCAGCGGCCTCGATCTTGTGGGTCACCCCGCCGACGGGGAGGACGTCGCCACGGACGGACAGGGAGCCGGTCATGGCCACGTCCTGGGCGACCTGGACGTCCTCGAGGGCGGAGATGACTGCCGTCGCGACGGTGATCGAGGCGGAGTCGCCGTCGACGCCGCCCTCCCCCACCTGGACGAACTGGATGTGGACGTCCTTCTCGGAGATATCCTCGTCGCTGAACTTCTTGATGATGGCCGAGACGTTCTGGACGGCCTCCTCGGCCATCTCCTTGAGTTGGCCGGTGGCGATGACCTCGCCGGGCCCCTGGGAGGGGGTGACCTCGGCCATGACGGGCAGGACGATCCCGGAGTCCTCGCCCATCACCGCGAGGCCGTTCACGCGGCCGGTAACGTCGCCCTGGTTGACGGTCAGCTCGTAGTCCTTGCGGCGCTCGATGTAGTTGTCCGCCAGTTGCTGCTCGATCGAGCGGGAGCGGCGCTTGGCCTGGAGGACGTCGTCGCGTTCGGTGACGTCCTTGTCCTCCGCGCGGGCGATGTCGCCCGCGACGCGGACCAGGCCACCCAGGTCACGAAGCTTGAGCGTGAGGTGGCCCTTTCGGCCGGAGCGCCGGCGGGCCTCGAGAATGACCTCCTCGACGGCCTCTTCGGTGAAGTGCGGCAGGCGGCCGTCCTTCTCGACCTCCTGGGCGACGAACCGGGCGTACTTCCGGCGCATCTCGGCGTCGTCCTCGATGGTGTCGTCCATGTAGACCTCGTACCCGAAGCCCTTGATCCGCGAGCGCAGGGCCGGGTGCATGTTCTCCATGGCGTCGAGGTTGCCCGCGGCCACCATCACGAAGTCACAGGGGACGGGCTCGGTCTGGACCATCGCGCCCGAGGAGCGCTCGGACTGGCCGGTGATGGAGAACTCGCCCTCCTGGATGGCCGTCATCAGCTTCTGCTGGCTGCGGATGTCCAGCGTGTTCATCTCGTCGACGAACAGCACGCCCTTGTTGGCCTTGTGGATGGCCCCGGCCTCGACGCGGTCGTGGCTGGGGGTCTCCATCCCGCCGGACTGGAAGGGGTCGTGGCGGACGTCGCCCAGCAGTGCACCGGCGTGGGCACCCGTCGCGTCCTCGAAGGGGGCCTGCTTCTGGTTGGCGGTGTTCACCAGCAGGTTCGGGATCATCGAGTCGTTGCCACGGGAGCCATACCGGAAGGCGAGGTAGATGACCCCGGCGGCGAGGATGCCGAGCAGGATCTGCTCGACGATGATCAGCGAGTAGCCGATCACGATGGCGATGATGATCCACATCAGGAAGGTCCGCATCTGGTTGCGCTTGCGGGCCTCTTCCTTGTGCGCGTCGACGATCTGTTCGCCCTTTCCCGCGGGGACGGTCCTGATCTTCGGCTCGTTGCCGTCGTCGGGGTTGTGGTAGACGAGGACGTCCTGCAACTCTTCTTTCGGGAGGAGTTGACTCATCGCCTTCCCGAGCATCGACTTCCCCGTCCCGGGCGAGCCGATCATCATGACGTGGCGGCGCTGCTTGGCCGCCTTCTTGACGATGTCGCGGGCGTGGTCCTGACCGATGACCTGGTCGACCAGTCGGTCGGGGACCTCGATGTCGTCCGAGGATTCGATCTGCAGGCCGCCGAGGAGCTCCTGCTCGGCCTGTTCCTCGTCGAACTCGCCGTCCACGTCGACCTCGCTACCGAGATCCGTCTCGTCGTCCCCCAGGTCCTGCTGAGCCACCGCCTCGTCGGACTCCTTGGACTCCTCGGAGGCCTCAGTGGCGGGGTCGGTCGGGGCCGGGGGACCGTCGTCAGCGTTGTCTGGATTGCTCATACAATCGGGGTGCTATCAACACAAACCAGGCCCTGTCGCCTGATATACTTTCTCCCCTCCCGGAGCATTACGCTCCCGAATATCGCCAGACAGCGCCCCCGTGATCGGACCCGGTGACGTCGATTCCGCGGGACAACCGAACCGGCCCAAGCCTCTGGCGACCGGGCGGGCGAGAGGGGCCCCAATCTCGCACCCGGACCACCAAACACGCGACCGGGCGACCAGTCGGGTTCCGGTCGACGATCGGGGTCACCTCCCGGTCGTCGACTGACCCGAGGGCCGCTCTCGTCGGACTTATGACCCGGCGGAACGCAGACGCGGACAATGACGACCAGACGGGGGTTTCTCATCGGGCGGTTCCAGCCGTTCCACAACGGCCACGAGCAACTGGTCGCGGACATCACCGAGGAGGTCGACGAACTCGTCGTCGGCATCGGGAGCGCTGGCGACTCCCACTCGGTCGAGAACCCGTTCACTGCGGGCGAGCGGGTGATGATGATCACGAAGACGCTCGAGGACCTCGACATCACCACGTACGCCGTCCCAATCGAAGACCTGAACCGCAACTCGGTCTGGGTCAGCCACGTTCGGAGTATGTCGCCCCGCTTCGACGTCGCCTACTCGAACAACCCGCTCGTCATCAGGCTGTTCGAGGAGGCCGGCGTACCCGTCCGCCAGACCGGGATGTTCAATCGGGAGGAACTCAAAGGCAGCGAGATCCGCGAGCAGATGATCGAGGGCGGCGAGTGGGCGTCCTTCGTCCCCGAGCCCGTGGCGGAGGTGATCGAAGAGATCGCCGGCATCGAACGGATTCAGGCGGTCAGTCACCTCGACACCGCCGACGAGAACTGAGGACACCGCGAGGGGTGGAGCAGGTGGGGGTGGAGCAGGGGGAGGAGGAGCAGATGGAGCAGGGGGAGGAGGATCAGGTGGAGCAGGGGGACCGGGGGAGGTTGCGAGCCAGAGTCTCAGTGCGGGTGCCAGCCAGAAGAACCCCTCCAGACGAACCACCCACTCGCTGCCAGGTCAGCTGCGTTCCTGGGTGGCCTCGAGGAGCGCCCCGAGGGCCGCCCGCGCAAACCGTTCTTTGTTCGGAAGCCTGTCTCCCACGAACCGGTGGTGCTCCACGGATGCGCCCGAGGTCTCGGTCCCCCAGGGGCCGGCGTACGCGACCCCGACGAAGACGGTTCCGACCGGCTTCTCCTCGGTCCCGCCGGTGGGGCCTGCGATACCGGTCGTCGAGAGCCCCCATGTCGTCCCGGCCGTATCCCGGACGGCGCGGGCCATCTGCCTGGCCACGGCCTCGGAGACGGCCCCGTGGGCGTCCAGCGCCTCGCGCGAAACCGCCAGCAGGTCCTGCTTTGCGTCGTTCGAGTAGGTCACGAGCGAGCGGTCCAGGTAGTCGCTCGAGCCGGGCACGTCGGTGAGGAGCGAGGCGACCAGGCCGCCCGTACAGGACTCGGCCACCGAGAGCGTCGCGCCCTCGTCTCGCAACGCCTCGGCGACGCGTTCTTCCACCGGCGGTTCCGCGGCGAATTCCCGCATGGATCAGTTAACGCGTGGCTCGTACAAAGATGTCATCGGTCGAGCGACCGGTCCCAACCGAACTGCGGCCGGGACGCGAGAGACTGTGGCGAATACGAGGACGACTGCGGCCGGTCTGGAGGTGAATCGACCGCTTGCTCAGTCGTCGTCAGCCCGGACGTCGACCCGGCGTCCGCTGATATCCTCGGGGTCCATCACGAAGAGATCGATGTCCAGGTCCGCTTTCGACTCCGACCAGACCTCGAAGAGCGGCCGTTGGGCGTTGCCGTACTGGGCGATATCGCCGGGTAACAGGTCGGCGGGATCCACCCCTTTCAGGTCGCCAGTTGCGACGACGCTCCGGTAGATCGGATCGGCTTCCTCGTAGATCACGAGTCGACAGGTCTGGGAAGAGTCGAGAAACCCCCGTTTGTCGCTTTCTGGCGTCGAAACAAGGCGGAGAAAGAACGTCCGCTCGTCGACGTCGTATCCGTACGAGATCGGGATCGAGTAGGGCATGCCCTCGTGAGCCAGCGACAGGACGGCGGCCTCCCGGCGGGCCAGAAGGTCGTCGACGGCGTCCTCGCTCATCGCCGTCTGTTCGTCCAGCCCCATAGTGATTACGTACTGGGGAACGTGTGTATTCACTGTTTCGCTCCCTTTCGGTCCCTTTCAATACGGTTTGCTCCGACGGTTGCTCCGGCCGAGTGAGTGGGTGGCCGTTCGGATGGTGGGCAGCCGCGCTGTGGGGTGAGCCCGGGCCGCAGGCCGGTGGATGAAGCCCGGGCCGCAGGCCGGTGGATGAAGCCCGGGCCGCAGGCCGGTGGATGAAGC
>JAZKTI010000224.1:0-4348 GCA_036625635.1 Haloarculaceae archaeon | reverse complement strand
GGGGACAGCTCGATCTTCAGTCGAGTGCTCTCCCAGTCTGAGCTAAGGCGGCGCGGGTTGGGGTCCGGGGACCGGGGAAAAAAGAATTTCGAATGGCCCGCCGGCGTCCGGCCGTTGGGCTAAATGAGGCGAGGAGCCGATCGGGCAGGGTGCCGGATTCATTCCGGCAATGTCCCGGATTCGATCGAGGCACTGCCCGAATCAGGGCAGGTACATGTCTGTGACCTCGGCGATGTAGCCACAGTCATCGCACTCGAACTCGTCGCCGTCGGTCGGCGCGAGTCTGCCGCCACAGGCCGGGCACTTGGTGCCCGTCACGCTGTCGTTCATCGGGCCGAAGTCGGGGACTTCGGGCTAAAAACCTCTCGGCGGCCCCGTTCGGACCCAACCACTTGCCCACTGCTCCGTCATCTCGGCCTCAACAGTCTCCTGCCCCCCATTCCATTCCCCGTTCGCCCCCCCAGTTCCCCAGTTCGACGACGCGAGAGGTTGCCGCAGGTACTTGCCGATCCGACCCGAAATAGATCCATGCCTGGAGACGACACGCCCGCCGTAACTCACGAGCGACCGGACAGTCCCATCCAGACCACCGGCACCGACCACATCACCGTCTGGGGGAGCAACGAAGCGGAGACGCTGGCCTTCTACCGCGACCTCCTCGGGATGCCGCTGGTCCTGCGCCAGCCCAACCTCGACGACCCGAACCAGACCCACCTGTTCTTCGACACCGGCGACGGGCGGTTGCTCTCCTTCTTCGTCGCCGACGAACGGCCGTCCAACGCCGGCCCGAATCCGACCCAGGTCGGCGGGGTTCACCACCTCTGTTTCAGCGTCGAGCCCGAACGCTTCGAGTCGGTCATGGCGGCCCTCGAGGATGCCGGCAAGGGATACAACGTCTTCGACCGGGGAGTCTTCCACTCGCTGTACACCCGCGACCACGACGGCCTCGTCATCGAACTCTCCGCGGACAAGTACGACATTCCGGCCGATCGTCGTGGCGAGGTCCTCGCGACGGCCCAGCGACTGCGCGTGCAGGACGGGGCCGAGTACGCGAAGGACGAACACCTCCGGGCGGCCCTCGAGGAACACGGCCTCGACACGACCGCCCACGACCTCCCGGCGGCCGGGAGCGGCGTGGGCGGCGTCGAGTGACCGGTTGCGGCCAGAGTCGGACACCACCACGACGGCCGCCGCAGGCTCACAACTTTGCCGCGTGTCGAGACCGCAGACAGGAGGAAACCCGACTCGAGTCGGGATCCGGGCCCTGGACGCCCTCGAACCGGCGAGAGACCTGGAACTGATGGTCTATCACCTCTGTGTGGAACTTGGCGAGCGAGGCTACGACCTCGCCTGCATCGCTCCCGAGGGGACCGACATCGACGGCGTCGACGTCATCGAAACGACCCACTCCTCGGACTCCCAGGACTGCTTTGGGCTCGAAACCGCCATCCGTCATTTTGCAACTGCTCGCTGGCGCTCGCTGCAGCAAGATGGGTTCGGGCGGTTTCGAACCGCCGACCTCGGCCTTGTAAAGGCCGCGTCATGACCAGCTAGACCACGAACCCGGTGGCTAAAACAAATCAATGACCGGGAATAACCCTTGCCCTTCGGGCGCAATCCTTAGGCGGGAGACCCCCAAGGAGCGACCATGGACCGGCGGGAATTCGGCTGGAAGCTCGCCCTCTTCGTCGTCCTGGCCGTGGTCGTGGTCCTCGTTTTCAACCCGCCGCTGTGGCTCGTCTCCACCGGCGAGTACGACCAGGCCACCGTCCGGGCCGTCGACGCCAATGGCAGCGAACTCGCGACGGTCGACGTCCGGATCGCGGACACCCAGGACAAGCGGCGCGTGGGTCTCAGCCGCACCGACCGACTCCAGCCCGGCACTGGCATGCTGTTCGTCTTCGAGACTCAGTCCGTCCATTCCTTCCACATGAAAAATATGAATTTCCCGCTGGACATGGTCTTCGTGGACGCCAACGGGACCGTCACGCAGATTCATCACGCGCCCGTGCCGGCGGCGATACCCGAAGATGACATCCGGACCTACGAGGGGCGAGGGAAGTGGGTCCTCGAAGTGAACCGCGGGTGGGCCAACGAGACCGGCCTCGTCGTCGGTGATCGGGTCGAGGTCCCGGCGGACGTCTGACGGGACTCGTCGGCGAACCGAAACTCCGGACGGAGGCGAAACCACTACCCTGACGGGCCGAGACAGCCCCAAACCGGAAACCTGCGAATCCGGGCCGCGAGTTGCTCCCGACGGTCATTAGTGTCCGCACGCCGTCTCAGGAGGTGTGCAGCTAGACGCTGGCCCCGAGGAGGAGGCCTTCGAGGAGGAACGCGGGCGGGTCGACCGCCCGATGTACCGGCTCTTCGTCGACTACGGCGGCGCGTACAGGAGCGCCTTCGCCGTCGGCCTGGTCAGCAGCGTCCTGTCCCGGGTCCTCGACCTCCTCCCGCCGCTCCTGCTCGCGGTAGCCATCGACGCTATCTTCCGCGGAGAGATGGCCTTCAGCCTCTGGCTGGTCCCCGGTAGCTGGCTGCCGACCACCGCGTCGGCCCAGCTCTGGCTCACGTCCGGCATCGTCGCCGCATCCTTCGGCCTCGGCGCGGTGTTCCACTACACCCGCAACTGGGGCTGGAACAAGTTCGCCCAGCGGGTCCAGCACGACGTCCGCACCGACACCTACGACAAGATGCAGCGGCTGAACATGGACTTCTTCGCCGACAAGCAGACAGGCGAACTCATGTCGGTCCTGTCGAACGACGTCAACCGACTGGAGCGGTTCCTCAACGACGGCATCAATTCGGCCAGCCGCCTGCTCGTGATGGTACTGGGCATCGCCGTCATCCTGTTCGCGATGAACTGGCAGCTCGCCCTCGTCGCCCTCCTACCGGTGCCCCTCATCGCCATCTTCACGAAGAAGTTCATCGACCTCATCCAGCCGAAGTACGCCGAGGTCCGCTCGACGGTCGGCCAGCTCAACTCTCGCCTCGAGAACAACCTCGGCGGGATCACCGTCATCAAATCGAGCACGAGCGAGCCCTTCGAGTCCGACCGGGTCGAGGACGCCTCGCGGGACTACTACGACGCGAACTGGGACGCCATCGAAACCCGCATCACCTTCTTCCCCGGCCTGCGCCTGCTCGCCGGCCTGGGGTTCGTGATCACCTTCCTTGTCGGCGGCCTGTGGGTCTTCGAGGGCCGGGTGAGCGAGGGGCAGTTCGTCGCGTTCATCCTCTACACCCAGCGGTTCATCTGGCCGATGGCCCAGTTCGGGCAGATCATCAACATGTACCAGCGCGCGAGCGCCTCCGCCGAGCGCATCCTGGGGCTGATGGAGGCGCCCAGTCGGATCGCGGAGGACCCCGATGCCCCCGAGCTGTCCGTCGACGAGGGCCGCGTCGAGTACGACGACGTGACGTTTACCTACGACAACGAGACGGTCCTCCGGGACGTCTCCTTCACCGCCGAGGGGGGCGAGACGCTCGCCCTCGTGGGCCCCACCGGCGCCGGCAAGTCGACGACGGTCAAACTCCTCATGCGCCTGTACGAGGTCGACGACGGCTCCATCACCATCGACGGGACCGACGTCAGCGACGTCACCGTGCCCAGCCTCCGCCGGAACGTGGGCTACGTGAGCCAGGAGACCTACCTGTTCTACGGGTCCGTTCGTGAGAACATTGCCTACGGTCTCCCAGAGTCCGACGACGAGGCCGTAGCCGAGGCGGCGAAGGCCGCCGAGGCACACGAGTTCATCGCCTCCCTGCCGGAGGGGTACGAGACCATGGTGGGTGAGCGCGGGGTGAAGCTCTCCGGCGGCCAGCGCCAGCGGATCGCCATCGCCCGGACGATCCTCCGAGACCCAGCCATCCTGGTCCTCGACGAGGCCACCTCCGACGTCGACACGGAGACGGAGATGCTCATCCAGCGCAGCCTGGACCGCCTCACCGAGGACCGGACCACGCTCGTCATCGCTCACCGCCTCTCGACAGTCAGGGACGCCGACCAGATCGTCGTCCTGGACGGCGGTTCCATCGTCGAGCGTGGGACCCACGACGAACTCATCGCCGCCGACGGCCTCTACGCAAACCTCTGGGCCGTCCAGGCGGGGGAACTCGACTCTCTCCCCGAAGAGTTCGTCGAGCGGGCCATGCGACGACGCGCCAGCACCGACGCCGACGACTGAGCCCCTTACCCTGGGAGGAGGGCCGATCGGCCCGCTCTCCAGGGCCCCGTCTCCACGGCCCGGTCTCCACGGCCCCGTCTCCATGGCCCCGTCTCCATGGCCCCGTCTCCACGGCCCGGTCTCCACGGCCCCGTCTCCATGGCCCCGTCTCAACGGCCCCG
>JAZKTI010000223.1:0-4367 GCA_036625635.1 Haloarculaceae archaeon | reverse complement strand
GACGCTGGGCAGCGGGCCACGAATCAAAACGTTCTCAGGGAATGATAAGGGCGAGCGGGTTCTTGCCTCGCGGCGGTCAATCCGGACCTATGAGCGATCCCGAGTTCGGCTACGTGACCCCGCAGAATCTGCCGGCCTTTACCGACCTCTACGAACTGAGGATGCTCCAGGGCTACGTGCGCCAGGAGCACACCCCGCGGGCGACCTTCGACCTGTTCGTTCGCGACCTGCCGCCGGACCGAGGGTACCTGATCGTCGCGGGCCTCGAACAGGCCCTCGCGTACGTCGAGTCACTCTCCTTCTCCGAGCGCCTGCTTGACTACCTGGCCGAACAGGACTTCCACCCCGAGTTCCTCGACTGGCTCGAGGACTTCGAGTTCACAGGCGACGTCGACGCCGTGCCCGAGGGGACGCTGGTCTTCGAGAACGAACCCTTCATGCAAGTGACCGGGTCCATCGCCGAGGCCCAGCTCTTCGAGACGCTGCTAATCAATCAGGTGGGCTACCAGACTCTGATCGCGACCAAGGCGGCGCGGATGCGGGACGTCGTCGACCGGCACGGCGACCACCAGACCCTCGTCGACTTCGGTTCCCGCCGGGCCCACGGGACGGACGCGGGGCTCAAGGCCGCCCGGGCCGCCTACATCGGCGGCTTCGACGGCACCTCCAACGTCGCCGCCGGCGAAGCCTTCGACCTCCCCATCTACGGGACCATGGCCCACTCCTGGGTGCAGAGCTTTCCCACCGAGCGGGCGGCCTTCGAGACCTTCGTCCGCGAGTTCGGCGAGGACACGATCCTGCTCGTGGACACCTACGACACCGTCGAGGGGGCAAGGACCGCCAAAGCCGTCGCCGAGGACCTCGAGGTCGACGTCAGGGGTGTCCGACTGGACTCCGGGGACCTCGCGGCCCTCTCGATCGAGGTCGACGAAATCCTCGATGACGAGGGCATCTTCGTCTCCTCCGGCATGGACGAGTACGCCATCCGCGAGTTCTTCGAGGACGGCGGCGTCGCGACCGGGTTCGGTCCGGGAACGGCACTGACCACCAGCACCGACGCCCCCAAGCTCGAGGGCGTCTACAAGCTCGTCGCGGTCGAGGAACCCCCGGGCTCGGGCAACCTGGAACCGAGCATGAAGCTCTCAGAGGGCAAGGTGACCCACCCCGGCCAGAAGTCGATCGCCCGCAACGAAGAGGATGGGGAATTCGTCGGTGATACGGTCGGCCTCCCCGAGGAGTGTGCGGCCGGGTCCTCGCTCCTCGAACCCGTGGTCCGGAACGGTGAGCAGGTCGTCGAGCCGCCGTCCCTCGACGCCATCAACCGACGCGCCCGCGATCAGCTCGCTCGGCTCCCCCTCGCCCACCGGGCACTCACCGATCCCGACCAATATCCGGTGGCGATCAGTGAGGAACTCGATGCGGTCGCGACCGAGACACAGGCGGCTCTCCAGCAACGGATGGGAGTGCCCAGCGATGACAGCTCCTGACATCGAGGACCTCGGGGAGTCGGCGCGGACCGTCGTGCGGGAGCGATATCTGAAGCAAGACGAGACCGGGGCGGTCGACGAGACGCCGGCGGAGTGTATCGACCGGGTGGCGACCGACGTCGCGAGCGTGGAAGTCGAGTTCGGCTCGGACCCGGACCCGGTCGCAGCGTCGTTCCGGGATGCCATGGCCGACCGTGACTTCCTGCCGAACTCGCCGACGTTGATGAACGCCGGGACCGAACTCGAGCAGCTCGCGGCCTGCTTCGTCCTGCCGGTCGAGGACTCCATCGAATCGATCTTCGACGCGCTCCGCGAGACGGCCCTGATCCACCAGAGTGGTGGCGGCACGGGGTTCTCGTTCTCGAAGCTCCGGCCCGCCGGCGACGTCGTCAAGTCCACCGGTGGCGTCGCGAGTGGACCCGTTTCCTTCATGCGCATCTTCGACGCAGCGACTGAGGAGATCAAGCAAGGCGGCCGCCGACGGGGGGCCAACATGGGCGTGCTCGCCGCCGACCACCCCGACGTCGAGGACTTCGTCGCGGCGAAGCAGGACGCCGACGCGCTCCGGAACTTCAACCTCTCGGTGGCGACCGACGCGGCCTTCTGGGAGGCCCTCGCGGCCGGCGACGAGTACGACCTCGTAAACCCCCGGACGGACGAGGTCGTCGACAGCGTCGATCCCGAGGCCCTGCTTGAGCGCATCGCGTCGGTTGCCTGGGAAACGGGGGACCCGGGGCTCCTCTTCCTCGACCGCATCGCGGCCGACAACCCGACGCCCGACCTCGGCGAGATCCGGGCGACGAACCCCTGCGGGGAGGTCCCGCTCCTCCCCCACGAGGCCTGCGTCCTGGGTTCGATCAACCTCGCCCACATGACCACGGTCGACCCGACCGCGGGGCGGACCGACGGCGAGGTCGACTGGGACCGCCTCGGCGAGACCGTCGCCCTCGGGGTGCGGTTCCTCGACGACGCGATCACCGCGAGCGCGTTCCCCGTCCCGGCGATCACCGAACGGATGGGTGGCAACCGGAAGATCGGCCTCGGCGTGATGGGCTTTCACGACATGCTCGTGGACCTCGGCGTCCCATACGACAGCGAGCGAGCGCTCGAGGTCGCCGAGGAGGTGATGGGGTTCGTCGCCCAGCGCGCCAGAGAGGTCTCGCGGGACCTCGCGACAGAGCGTGGGCCCTTCCCAAACTACCCCGAGTCCACGCTCCCCGAGCCCCAGCGTAACGCGACGCTCACCTCGATCGCCCCAACCGGCACGATCTCGATGGTCGCGGAGGTCTCCGCCAGCATCGAGCCGATCTACAACGTCGCCTACACGAAACACGTCCTCGGCGGGCTACCCGTCGTCAACTCCCGGTTTGCGGCCATCGGGGAACGGCGGGACTTCCTCGACGACGACCTCCTCGAGACAGTCTGGGACCGCTCCACCGTCCGCGACGTCGAGCGGATCCCGGCGGACGTCCGTCGCCTGTTCCCGACGGCCCACGACGTCTCGCCCGACCACCACGTCGCGATGCAGGCGGCCTTCCAGGACCACGTCGACAACGCGGTCAGCAAGACCGTCAACCTCCCGCCCGACGCCTCCAAGGTGGCGGTCCGGCGAGTCTTCGAACGGGCCCGCGACCTCGGCGTCAAGGGAATCACAGTGTTCAGGAGCGGGGCCCGACCCGAACAGGTCCTCGGGAAGGATCCCCTCAAGGAGGAGTGTATCACCGAGTGCGAGTTCGTCGGCCCCAGCGGGTGAGAGGGGTGCTGACCGGGGCGGGTGACCGGGGTGCTGACCGGGGTGGGTGACCGGGGCTGCTGATCGGTCGGGATAAAGAACCCACCCGACACCACCGGCGATCCCCTCCCCCCGATCCCCTTCCGCTCAGTCAAGCTTCCCAGGACGTGGGAACGTCGCGACTCCCTTTGGTGATTCGGCACGTACTATCTGGCACACGAGGGAACAACGACGCCCCCACCGGATTTACCAATGACCTCCGATTCTGACCCCGGCAAGGCGGATGAATCCCGGCGTGGAGAAAGACCGCCCGCGGGGACGCTCATCGAGGCCCGGATCGTCAGATACGACCACGGGCCAGACGTACTCACGCTCTACTCGGGCGACCCCTCGGGGGGCAAGAAGGCAACAGCGTGGATTTCAGCGGATGAGGGCTCCTTCCTCGACCTCCAGGAGTACCGATAGGGGTCACTGCCATCCTCCCCGACGGCGGCGGATCGAACTGTCGCCTCCCCGGGTCCCCAACGACCACTGATCGCTATCGCGGCGATCTGCTCTCCCGGGGTCACCACCGACTCACCCAGCCGGCGGTCCAGGGCTCGCGTCCGGCCTGCCGGCCGCGATGCTGTTTCTGCCAGCCGATCTTCCGGCTAGAAGTTGCCCCGACCCGTCATCTCGACGATGTCGAACTCGTACCAGGCGGTCTCGAACTCCTCGAGTGACCGGTTGAAGATGTCCAGGGCCGCCTCCTCGCCGACGTCCGAGAACAGTGCCGCGGCCCCGGCGATTTCGTCGCTGTCGAGTTCCCGCAGCCGTCCGGCCAGGTTCACGCTCTGCCAGCTGGCTTTCGACTCCCAGGCGTAGACCGTCAGGGTCGCCGTCTCCGTCGCCTCGGCGAAGGCCGCCTTCTTACTGTCGGCCCCCATGACGAACCGGAGGATGCACCGGTGGTTCGACCCGTCGTAGGCGAAGGCGATCGGGAGCGTATAGGCGGTCTCGTCCCGGGCCAGGCCCAGGACCCCGAGCCCGCGGTGCTCGAGGAACTCTTCTACCTCGAAGTCGTCCATTGCCACCCCGATGTGCTCTGTCATAGGTGCAATACGTGCCCCGGTACCAAGTGGTTTGGTTTCCCGCAGGCTTCGGACTCC
>JAZKTI010000222.1:0-4416 GCA_036625635.1 Haloarculaceae archaeon | reverse complement strand
TTCGTGCCTCACGGCCGATCGCCTCCCGCTGGGTCCCTCACGCCCGATCGCTCCGGGTTGCTGGACGGTCTCGGTCCGGACCGCGGCGAGGATTTCCGGCCTGACCGGCTCGACACGCGGGGCTGGATCGAGCACCCCCGAGGGTCGAAGGCCCGGGACGGCTCCCTGGAAGGCCCGGCCGAGACTCACGGCGGGCGAGCGCCCCAGCAGCGCCGACCCGGACGACTCGAGCGCGCTCCGGTCGAGGGGGTCCGTCGGCCGAAAGCCACGGTCTACGAGACCGTCGCCGTCGCGATCGATACCGGGGACCTCGCCCCAGTAGTTCCCCACCCCCTCTCGGGCCCAGACCAGGAGCACGCCGCGTCCCGTTTCGACGGGGCGGTCGTTGAGGACGACGTCGCTGGCGAACACCTCGTTCGTCGGCAGGAGTGAATCCTCCCGAATCCCCAGGTCGTTCCCGACGATCGTGTTCCGGGCGTAGACCGACCGGTCGGTCCCGATCGCGAGGCCGACGTCGTTCCCTGCGACGACGTTTCGGGCGACGACAGTCGCGCTGCCGACAGTATAGATGCCCCCGTCGCTGTGCCTGACGTCGTTGCCGGCGACGACGTTCCCCCGGGGGCGCGTCATCAGGATGATCCCAACCTGGGTGTCCCGGATCGCGTTGCCTGCGATCAGCAGGTCGCTCGTGTACATCTCGTGGAGGCCGAAGCGGCCGCCGGCCATCGAGTTGTTCCGGACGACCGACCCGTCGGCGCGGTGCGTGTAGACCCCGTCGCGGCCGCCGCGGAAGGTGGAATCCTGAATCACGACCCGCGAGTGCATCGGGAGGGCACCCATGAACCCCTCCTGGGAGACCGCCGTCCCGTTCACGCGGACGCCGTCGACGACGGCGCCGTCGCTCTCGAGGAGGACCACGCCGTTGGCCGGCGTCTCGACGGTGACGTTCGTCACGATCGCGTCGGTCGCGTCAGCGAGTCGGACGCCAGCGTCGCCGTACCCGTAGATGAGCTGGATGCGCGCGTCCCAGCCGGTCGCGTTCCTCGCTGACACGTTCCCGATGTCCCGATCCCCGACGCCGGTCACCCTGACGTCCGCAAGGGCGGTCTGCGGGCCGTCGAGCGTGACGACGGTCCCCGTGCCCCCGCCGTCGAGGACCGTCGCGTCGCCAGCGCCCTGGATGGTCACGGGTTTCTCGACGTCGAGGTCGACGTGGTAGCGCCCGGGCGGGACCCGCACAGTGGTGTTCGGCGGGGCCCGCTCGACTGCCGCACCGAGCGTCGGGGCGTCTTCACCGACGGTGACGGAGACGGGCCGGTCGAGCAGGCTTCGTGTCCGCTCGACTGCCGCGTCGGCCCAGGCCGTCCGGGCGGTCGTCCGCTCCGCGAGCACGGCGTCCCACGGGGCGAGGTCACGTGCCGTCGCGACCTCGTCCCAGCCCACGACGCGGCCACCCGCTCGATCGGCAAAGGCGCGGGCGTCAGCCCGGTCGGAGAACGGCAATATCGCCGGTCCACCGGGCGTCCGGGCCCGACTATCGACGACGTAGACCGCCTCGCTTGCCGCGGTCCAGGTGCGGTACCCCTCGTTCCGGAGGACGACGAATTCGTCGTCGGTCAGCCGCGGCTCCGTGCCCCTGTAGTCGGTGACGAAGACTGCCAGTGGTCGGCCGAATCGCTCGGTGGTCGTCTCGTCGGCGAGGGCTCCGGCCGCCGTCCCAATGCCATAGTAGCCGACGACGAACCGGAACTGGGCGTGGAAGGCCTGTGCCCGCGGGATCTCGTACCCCGCCTGGCGGGCGACCTGGACGTCGACGCCGGTCATGCCGGTCGCCAGGGTTTCCTCGAAGGGAACCGGTGAGAGTTGCTGGTCGGGGGCCGGGTTCACGGCGAAGGCGGATCCGGCACCGAGGAGGACGAGGACGAGCGCGGCCCCCGCAGCCTCGCTCATCCGCATGGCTCACATACCCAGACCGGAGATGGTGTCGCGGGTGACGTCCGCGAACGCGACGACGTCCCCGCCGTACTCGGCCGCGAAGTCCTCGGCGTCAACGCTATCGGTGAACCCGATGAGGTCTTTCCCCATTGCCCCCTTGACGCCGGACGCGACCACGAAGGTGACGGCCGTGGCGTCGGCGAAGGCCTCGGCGCCGTCGTGGCTCGTGATGAGCGTGTCGCCACCTTCCTCGTAGACGTCGTAGTCGACCGTCGAATAGTCGGTGACGTAGAAGCCTTCCCGCTCCCACCCCTCGTCCTGTCGCCGGAAGTCGAACTGGAAGGCCTCCCAGGTGCTACAGAACCTCGCCGGATTGTCGTGGTCGTTCGGTCGCTCGTCCGCGTAGAATATCTCTGCGTTCGGTCCGGGGTGGTTCGTGAGGACCATGCCACAGACGTCACAGGTCCAGCCGGACTCGACGGCCAGGGGAGCCGGCGCGGCGCCACCGTCGCCGCCGAGACAGCCCGCGAGCGCGACGGCCGCGGCACTGCCCGTCGCCAGCAAGGCTGTTCGGCGGGAGATGGCCCCGTCCCACGGGATCGCACTCGCCCCCCCACGGTCCTGGTCCGGCGAGGCTCCGCCTCTCGGTCGGTCGGGCGTGGTGGGTCCCTCCATACGCGAAGCAAGGTGATCAGCGGCGAAATATGTCTCACCCGTTTATTGTCTCCCGGGAATGGTCACAGTCCGAAAGAGGTTACGGGCCTGGGTTTCGACTCCCTGCGACCCTTCTCACTGCCGGATACCCAGGGCGGAACGAATTCAGTCCCGGCGGTCCTCGACGCACTCGCGGATCGGCGCGACGAGTTCGTCCGAGACGCTGTACGGGTCCCGCTCCCGGTTCACCACCGCCGCGACGACGGGATCGAGCCCCCCCTGGCGGTCGATCTCTTCGGCCATGAGGCCGTTGAGGTCCTCCCTGAGGAGCGTCCGGATCTCGGCGGCGTAGCGGGCCCTGGCCTGTGCGGTCAACTGACCGGATGTCGCGAGGTACTCGTAGTGGCCCGAGAGCGTATCGAGGAGTTCCTCGACGCCCTCGCCACGGTTCGCGACGGTCTCGACGATGGGCGTCTCCCAGGTCTCCCCGGCCGGGGGCTCACTCCCGGTCGTTGTCGTGTCTTCGGCAGTCCCGGGTTCGGACGCTTCATCGGTCCCGGGTGCGGGCTCGTCGGCGATTTCGGCAGCGGCTTCGTCAGGGGCTCCGGTACCCGCTGCCCCACCGCCGGTCTCAGCCACGGCGTGGGCCCCGTGGTGGCCAGCCACTCGCTTGCGATCGTCCTCGTCCCGGTACTGGAGCATCTCGCGGAGTTCGCGAACCGTCCGGTCGGCCCCTTCGAGGTCGGCCTTGTTGACGACGAAGACGTCGGCGATCTCGAGGATGCCGGCCTTGAGCATCTGGACGTCGTCGCCGCTCCCAGGGGGGACCAGCACGACGACCGTGTCGGCCGTCCTGACGATGTCCACCTCGTTCTGTCCCGCGCCGACCGTCTCCACGATGATCCGGTCTTTTCCGAAGGCGTCGAGCGCGGTGACGGCGTCGGCCGTGGCCGTCGAGAGGCCACCGAGGCGCCCCCGGGCCGACATCGACCGGAAGAAGACGTCCATGTCGCCGGCGTTCGAGGCCATGCGGATCCGATCGCCGAGGACGGCCCCGCCCGTGAACGGCGAGGAAGGGTCGATGGCGATGACCCCGACTGTCAGCCCCTGGTCCCGGTAGGCAGACGCCAGTTTGTCGACGAGCGTCGACTTCCCTGCGCCGGGGCTCCCGGTTACCCCGATGACGTGAGCGTCGCCGGCGTGGCCGTGGAGGTCGGCGACGAGGTTGCGGTAGCCCGGGCTCCGGTTTTCGATCTTCGAGATGACGCGTGCGAGGGCCCGGTGTTCGCCGGCGAGGAGGTCCTCGATCAGCCCGTCGCTCATCGGCGCTCGGGGGCCTGTTCGCGGACGAACTCGACCATCTCCTCCATGGAGGCCCCCGGTCCGAAGACCTCCGCGACGCCGAGGTCCTTGAGTTCCGCCTCGTCGTCGTCGGGGATGATGCCGCCGACGATGACGAGGGTGTCCCCGAGGGCGTCGTACTCCTCCAGCCCGTCCAGGATCTTCGGGACCAGCGTGTCGTGGGCGCCCGAGAGGATGGAGATGCCCAGCACGTCGACGTCCTCCTGGACGGCCGCCTGGACGACCTCCTCGGGGGCCCGATGCAGGCCCGAGTAGATGACCTCGAAGCCCGCGTCACGGAAGGCCCGCGAGATGACGTGGGCGCCCCTGTCGTGCCCGTCCAGTCCGACCTTCCCGACCAGACACCTGATCGTCCGCTGCTCTGAACCGCTCATGTTCAATGGATTGCCCGCTTCGGGTGTTTACTGTTACGATGTGCCGGGGGGTATCCGCGGATGCACCGCCGGCGTCCATGTGATGCACCGC
>JAZKTI010000221.1:0-4427 GCA_036625635.1 Haloarculaceae archaeon | reverse complement strand
ATCTCTCGACGCAGACCATCCGGCCGACATCTCTCGACGCAGACCATCCGGCCGAGCCCTCTCGGATGGGATCGCATGGGGGTGGGGTTGTGGGGTGTCTGGTAGTAGTGCCTGCCACGTGGCTCAGAACGGGAGGAGCATGCGGAGGGCCCCCGCCCACATCCGCGGAGCCCGGCGTCGACTCCCCCGAACCGCCTTTCGGAGGGCCACCGTCGCGTCCTCGTGGACTCCGTCACCGTGACCGACGAGGACGCGGGCCGGCGAGAGACGAGCAAGGCTCGTCGGCGGCGTCAGGCGGAGGCCGACGTGGACCCCCAAGCGTTCGTCGGGGACACAGAAGAAGTCCGTCGTCCCGACTGCTTCGGGGACGACGAGCACCCCGGTGTCGTCACTGTAGAGGGCCGCCTCCTGCCAGACCCTGTTGTTGACGACCTCGTGGACGGCGTAGCCCGTGTCGCCGAGTTCGTCCCGGAACGTCTCGGTAGCCGCGTCGAGGTCGTCGGCGACACCGTCCATGAACCACGGGAGGTGGACGGCGACGTCGTGGCGCCGGGCGATGGCGGCCGCGTCACGCTTGTGTCTGTCAAGCAAGAGTGCGACGCCGGCAACCTTGCCGAACTCGGTGACGAGGTCGTCGATCCCGGGCGCGTCGACTGGATCGATCACCCACACCTCACCGTCGACCGCCAGCGCGTGAGATGCCCGCTGCAGGCTCTCCTCGGGATCTGCGATCCACCCGACACCGCCCGTGCCTCCGCCGAGGTCGAAGCGGTCGATCTCCCGGAAATCCCGCGGCTCCGCTGATTCCGTGTCCATACTCTTCTCTCCGGGCCCGCGAGACAAAAGGCCGCGGCCGAGCAAGACAGGTAGTGGGTCAGAGGCAGCGTGTATCGGGGGGAAGTCCGAGACCACTCTGAGGGTATGGCGGCCAGCGGGCACCGCCCTGACCGCCCGGACTTATGACGCACCGGTGCCTGCGTGGAGGTATGCTTTCGGGACCCGCCTGGCTCGCCCTGGAGGTAAAAGACATCGAGCGGGTCAGGCCGTTCTACGAGTCGACGCTCGGGTTGCCGGTGGTCCGGGAGGACCCGGCCGGGGGCGAGGTGGTCTTCGGAGCCGGGCCGACGGACATCGTGCTCCGGGAGCCGGGCCCGGTGCCCCGGGGTGGGCTGCACGTCCACTACGCCTTCTCCATCCCGCCGGCGAGCTACGACGACTGGCGGGCCCACCTCGCGGGCTTCGACCTCTCGGAACACGACTTCGGGGCCATGTCCTCGCTGTACTGCTACGATCCGGCCGGTAACTGCGTGGAACTGGGCCAGGACGATAGCGTCGCTGGCGGGGGGACGGCCGAATCCGGCCTTGACGGCGTCGAGGGGCCCATTGCCGGCGTCTTCGAGGTCGTCCTCGAGGTCGAGGAACTCGACCGAGCGGCGCACTTCTACGAGCGGCTGGGATTCGAGGTGGTCGACCGGGGTCACGAACGCCGCCGGATACGAATGAGCGCCGGTGGCCTGGACATCGAACTCTGGGAGCCCCAGCTCGGTCTTGCCGAGGGCCGTGGCGGCGTCCACGTCGACCTCGGGCTGGAGACCCCGGACCCTGCAGACCTCGCCACGCGCCTCTCCGGCGAGGCCTGCGCGGTGACAGATCCGGGACGTGGGCGACGAGTGCGCGACCGCGACGGCCACTGGATCACGCTGGTCCCGTCGGGCTGATCGGGGCGGTGGCCGGGGATCTGGTGTAAATCGGGGGGAAAGGGACGGGGGCCCGGGCTCGGATGTGGGGAAAAGGGACGGGGCCCGGGCTCGGATGTGGGAGAAAAGGGACGGGGGCCCGGGCTCGAATGTGGACTCAAAAGGAGTGTTGGATTCGGTTCGGGGAACCGATACGGGGAACCGGGTGCGGGTTCGCTACCCGAGTCGATCCGCGTCGATCTCTACCCCCGGCGGCGTGACCACCAGGAAGCCCCTGAAGTGCATCAGTTCGCCCCCTGCCTCGGAGACGTCCCGGGCAAACCCCGCGGCGAGTTCGTTGAGGTCTCCGTCGACGTCGAGGACGAGCACCGACGGCTCGCTGACGGTCTCGAGCCACTCCTCGGCGGGTGTGGTGCCGTCGAGGATTCCCAGGACCACACGAGTCGAGCCGCCCTCGTCCTCCTCCCCCGTGTCGAGTTCCTCCTCGACGGATCGCAAGTCGAGACCGTCGAAGTCGCTCATGCCGCTGAGTGTGCGGGGCAGGTGCAAAAAGCTCTCGGCGGTGCCGGCGCCACCCCACCGCCGCGCCCGGCTACAGATCTCGCTCGCGACCGAGGTTCCGCAACTCTCCGCCACAGCGGTCACAGCCCCGCGTGTCGGGCGCGGTCTCCCGCCCCCCACAGGCGAAACATTCGTACAGTTTCGTTTCAGTTCGGGATATTTCTGGTCGCACATGGGTTATTTAGGCGGGAAAACGCATAAGGAGATCGTAATAGGTATTAATATTCATCAAATCCATATACCTGACTCATTGGACGTGTGTGGAGTTACCACGGTCCGCGGTACCCGGTATGAGTGGCGTTACCACCATCCGCGGTACCGGGTGCCTCTCTACCCTGGCGAGAGACAGGTTTATAAGGAGGGAGGACGCTTGCTTCAGATGTTCATGTCCAACACGGAGGATTCGTCGGCTTCCCCGGCGGATCGAGTTCTTCCAGGGTACGTTAGATAGTACCTCCGAGATTCAGGACGCACGGATTTTCGACACCACGCTGCGCGACGGCGAGCAGACACCCAGAACGTCGTTCTCGTACGAAGACAAGCGCGAGATAGCAGCGATGCTGGACGACATGGGGACCCACGTCATCGAGGCGGGGTTCCCGGTCAACTCGGACGCGGAGTTCGAGGCCGTCCGCGACATCGCGGCCGCGAGTGCCACCGATGTCTGTGGCCTCGCCCGCGTGGTGGAGGAAGACATCGATGCCGCACTCGACAGCGGCGTCGACATGGTTCACACGTTCGTCTCGACGAGCGACGTCCAGATCGAGGACTCGATGCACTCAACGCGTAAGGACGTCCTCGAGCGGGCCGTCGATGCCGTCGAGCGCGTCGCGGAGGCGGGCGTCTCGTGCATGTTCTCGCCGATGGACGCGACCCGGACCGACGAGGCCTTTCTGCTCGACATCGTCGCGGAGACGGCCGCGGCCGGCGCCGACTGGATCAACATCCCGGACACCGTCGGCGTCGCGACCCCGACGCGGTTCGCGGCACTGACGGCCACCGTCGTCGACGCGGCCGAGAGCGCCGGCGACGGCACCCGGGTCGACGTCCACACCCACGACGACTTCGGCCTGGCCGGCGCAAATGCCCTGGCGGGCTTCGAGGCCGGCGCGAGCCAGGCCCAGGTGTCGGTCAACGGTATCGGCGAGCGCGCCGGCAACGCCGCCTACGAAGAGGTCGTCATGGCCCTCGAAAGCCTCTACGACGTCGACACCGGCGTGGAGACCACCGAGATCACGGCCCTCTCCCGGACCATCGAGGAGAAAAGCGGCGTGCCGGTGCCGGGGAACAAGCCCGTTGTCGGCGACAACGCCTTCTCCCACGAGAGCGGCATCCACGCCGCCGGCGTCATCGAGAACTCCGACACCTTCGAACCAGGGGTCATGACCCCGGAGATGGTGGGTGCCGAGCGCGAACTCGTCCTGGGCAAGCACACGGGCCAGCACTCGGTCCGTGAGCGCCTCCTCGAGGTTGGATTCGACCCGACCGAGGAGGAGGTCCGGGAGGTCACCCGCCGCGTGAAGGACTTCGGCGCGGAGAAGCAGCGGGTGACCGTCGACGAACTCGAGAAGTTCGCCCGCGAGGTCGGCGTGGACCAGCGCGAGGAGGTCCGAGCGTAGGCCCATGCCCTCGCCGACTTTCGTCCCCGGCCAGCGACTGGTCGCGGGCCTCCAGACCGGGCCGGCGCGCGCGACGTCACTTCCCACGAGCGCCACGAATTGGTCCGCAGGCACGACGAGCCCGTCACGGAAGCCTTATTACGGCCGGGGAGATCGGTTTCCTTGTGATGGGACAGTCCGCTGGCGGTCCGGGGTCGGCCCGTTCCAACAGCGGCGCCCTCGTTCTGGCCGGTATTGTAGGGGCATAACAGCCCCACATCACTCTCCCCCGGCCACCACAGTCGTCTCGAGACACCAGGAACACCACCGACAGGAGGACACAATGCCAGAACAGACACCAGAGACCCGATTCCGATCGACGACCGATCGCCGCCGAACCCACGGGGAGGGACGTGCATGAGCGAGCGCGCGTCCGTCCCGAAGGAGGACGAATCGAGCGCCGACGCCGACGGGGCCGAGGCCGAACCCGACGCCGACGGGGCCGAGGCCGAACCCGACGCCGACGGGGCCGAGGCTCAACCGGAGGCCGACGCCGCTGTGAGCCCCGGGA
>JAZKTI010000220.1:0-4445 GCA_036625635.1 Haloarculaceae archaeon | reverse complement strand
GGAACTGGCGCAATCGGAACGACTGGCACTGGTTTGACACGCGTCGCACGACTAGCGGAGTCCCCGAACTCGCGCGTCTGGTACACGTAACAGATATGGGCGCGCGGGACGCGGAGCGGTATATGTTCGAGGAGTGGCAGGCCGCGCCGGTCGGGTCGGGGAGCCCCGACTGGGAGGACGTGCGGGTACCGGGGAAACCCGATGGGTTCGCGGGAAAACGGCGCGTCCAGTACCGGACCGAGTTCGAGGATCCACGGGGTCAGGTCGAGGACGTGGCCACGCTCGTCCTCAACGGGTGCTACGCCAGCACCGAGGTCGAACTGACCGGCGAGATTCTCGGGAACGCGTCCGATCCCGTCGAACACGACGCCTACTTCGAGCCGATCAGGATCCCGTTCCGGCCTCACGAAGAGACCGCGGTTCTCGTGACCTGCGAGGAACCCTCCGACCGCTTCGGCGGCCTCCACGACACCGACGCCGTCCCGGAGAGCGAACGCGTCCCCGGGATCTGGTGGCGGGCGGACCTCGAGACCCACGAACTCCCCTACGTCGACGCGCTCCGGGTCCGGCCCGAGGTCACCGGCGAGAACGCTCGCCTGCACGTGCAAACGACGGTCGTCACCGACGGGCCCCTGGAGGAGCGAATCACGTACTCGTTGCGCCCGGAGGGCGACCACAAGGCCCGCGGCACAATGCAGCGCGGGCGCGTCGACGCGGCGATTGCCGGACGGACGACCGTCGAACACACGATCGACCTTCGGGATCCAGCCCGGTGGTGGCCGGCCGGCTACGGCAACCAGCACCGCTACACCCTCCGTGCGAAACTGGGGGACAGCGAACGGTCCGTGACCACCGGGATCTGCGAGGTCGAGCGCGACGGCGGCGGCCTCGTCGTCAACGGCCAACCCGTCCCGATCCGGGGCCTCAACCTGACCACCGCCGATCCCGCCGACGTCGGCCGTGCCAGGGAGGTCAACGCCACCGTGGTCCGGGCCCACGCCCAGGTCCTCCCCCCGTCGGTCTACGAGGCCTGCGACCGGGCCGGCGTCCTTGTCTGGCAGGACCTCCCGCTCACGGGCCCCGGAGCCTTCGACGAGGACCGGGCCGCGGCCCTCGGGAACGTCGTCGGCGACGCCTACAGTCGGTTCCCGAGCTTCGGGGTCGTCGGCGTCCACGACGACCCGACGGACGTCTTCGGAAGGAGGCTCGGCAGCGGGTTGCTGGACAGTCTCCGCCTCCGCTGGCGGGCCTGGCGGAACGACTACGACCCCGCCCCCGCCGAGCGGGTCGCCGACGCGATCGACACCGACCGCCCGGTCGTTCCGGTCGTGGGGGAACCGGGAACCGGGGCACGCGTCGCGAGCTTGTACCCCGGCTGGGCGTACGGGACCGCCGGGGACATCCACGCGTTGCTGGCGCGGTACCCCGCCGAGATCGTCGCCGAGTTCGGGGCCGGCGCCTACGCGAGCGAACCGGTCGAGGACGCCGCTGGCTTCGACCCCGAGCGACACGCTGCCCGGGTCGACGGGGACGTCGAGGACTCCCAGGCCTACCAGGCGTCGGTCCTGAAAACGGTCACTGAACACCTCCGGCTGGAGGGACGGGGGGCAATCGCCTATTCGCTCAGGGACACCGACGCGGCGGGCACCGGCGTCTACGCCGTCGACGGCACCGCCAAGCCCGGCCGCAACGCACTCGCAGCAGCCTTCGCCCCTATCCAGGCCTTCCTCGTCGATCCCTCACCGGGGGAGTGCGACCTGGTCGTGCGGAACGACGGGCCGAGCGAACTCTCGGTATCGGTAACCTGGCGGGCCGGCGACGATTCCGGGACAGTCGAGGCGACTGTTGACGGGAGCGGTCGGTGGTCGGGCGGACCGGTTCCGGTTCCAACCGGGGCCGAAGAAGTGAGCCTCACTCTGGCCGTCGGAGAGGCCGAGGTCGAAAACCGGTACGATTTATAAGCGACCGTGGCCCGTCACACCGACCCACACCCGGGGATAGGCGGCCCGTGCGAGGCCGCGACAGGGTCCTGAGCAACCGGAATGTTTAACCGCTCGACTCCGCTAGCTCGGGTTACCAGAACGCTCCGGCGTTCCGGCAGTACCGTGTGCATCGCCCAGTATGACAGAGTTAATTTGTTATCGGCGACAGCCACCGACGAGCAGTAACGCTGCCGACCGCCGCGGCGGGAATGGCATCGAGGAGTAACCATGGCAGACTCGCTAGAAGAATCGAAGAACGTAGCGGTAACAGAGACCGATCTCGAGGAGAACTCGAAGGGCGAACTCATCAAACTCGCCGGCAAGCTTCGGGATCGACGCAACGAACTCAACCAGATGGCCTCCGAGCGGGCCTCGAAGCGCGACGAACTCAACGCGAAGACGCGGGAGAAGGTCGACCAGGCCCAGGAGCACCGCGAGAAGCGGGACGAGCTCAACGAGGAGGTCCAGGAGCACAAGGAGAAACGGAACGAACTCAACGCCGAGGCCAACGAGCTGTTCGATCGAGTCGAGGAACTCAAGAACGATCTCAAGCTCGACGAGGGCAAGAGCATGGAGGAACTCGAGGACGAGATCGAGGACCTCGAGTTCAAACAGCAGACCGAGGTCCTGAGTGCGGATGACGAGCGCGAGCTCATCGAGAAGATCGAGGACAAACGCGAGAAGCTCGCCGAAAAGAAGGACAAGCTCCAGCACAATGGGGAACTCGAGGACCTCAAGGCCGAGGCCGAGGAGGTCCGCTCGGAAGCCTCCAAGCACCACCAGAAGGTGACCGAACTCGCTGACGAGGCCCAGGAGCACCACAACCAGATGATCGAGGCCTACCGCGAGGCCGACGACGTCCGCGACGAGGCCGACGAGATGCACGAGCGCTTCGTCGAGGCCCAGGAGGCCGCCGACCAGCACCACGAGGACTTCGTGCGCGTCCAGAAGCGCCTGCGCGAGCTGGACAAGAAGGAAGAAGAGGAGGAGAAGGCCGAGCGCGAGGAAAAGCAGGAGGCCGCCCGCGAGGAGGCAGAGGAGATCTACCAGAAGTTCAAGGAAGGCGAGACCCTCGACACCGAGGACCTGATGAAGCTCCAGAAGACGGGGCTGCTCTAGGGGTTCGGCCGGGATTTTTCGCCGCGGTCCACCGGCGCCCGAGCGACTGCTCGCGCCAGTCCGCAGCCCGCCCACGAGAAGCCGAAGGCCGGGCTCCTCGCCGGACCCGTCGTCCACGCCGCGAGTCGTGATCCGGCCGAAGGTTTAGGCCGGCACCGGGAGTCTGTCGTGACGGTGATTCGTATGGGCATGGTATCCCGACTGGGTCGGACGCTGATCGCACTCCTGTTCGCGGCCGCCGTCGGAGTCGCGGCGTGGTACGTGTTCGTCCAGTACCCGGTCTCGTTCGCGCAACTCGCCGGCATCGTCATCGCCGCGCTCGTCACCGTCGCCGGCCTCCAAGCCGGGCTGCGCGTCGCGTCGCAACTGGTTCCGGACTACAACGTCGCCGAAGTCCCCGTCGAGGGGCCGATCACCCGGG
Source organism: Haloarculaceae archaeon (assembly GCA_036625635.1). GTDB lineage: Archaea > Halobacteriota > Halobacteria > Halobacteriales > Haloarculaceae > JAZKTI01. The sequence continues at coordinate 923 of JAZKTI010000220.1, read as the reverse complement.
ATTCGGGTGGCTTCGGCATCCCGGCAGGCCCCACGCGCCCGGACGCCGACGAGGTCGTGGAGCAGATCGAACGGGCGGACGCGGATCGGAACACCCAGGCGCTCGTCCTCAGACTAAATACGCCTGGCGGGGAGATCGTCCCGGCCGACGACATCCGCGAGGCGGCGATCGCCTTCGACGGCCCGACTGTCGCCTACGCGACCGACACCTGTGCCAGCGGCGGCATGTGGGTTGCCAGCGGGTGTGACAGGCTCTGGGCACGCGAGGGCTCGATCGTCGGCAGCATCGGCGTCCGGTTCGGCTCCTTCCGCGTCCACGAGTTCCTCGAGGCCCACGGTATCGAGTACGAGGGCATCACTGCCGGGGAGTACAAAGAGTCCCTCTCGGCGTTCAAGCAACTCGAAGCCGACGAACGGGAGTACATCCAGGGCCTCGTCGACACCTGGTACGACCACTTCGTGGAGCGGATGGCCGAGGGGACCGACATGGACGCCGCGGCCGTCCGTGCAACCGAGGCGAAGGTCTACCTCGGCGAGGACGCCGTCGAGACCGGTCTGGTCGACGCCCTCGGAAACCGCGACGGCGTCGAGGCACACCTCGAGGACCGCCTCGGGACACCAGTCGAAGTCAATACCTTCGAGCCGCGGCGTGGTATCACCGAACGGCTGGGCGCCGCCGCCAGTGGCGCTGCGTTCGCCTTCGGTGCTGGACTCGGGCGGGCGCTGGGGGCCGGCGAGTCGGGATTGCGGATGGAGTGAGTTGCGGACTGCGAGGGCCAAAGCGTGCCCTGGAACCCGGCAGGTCGAATGTAGCCGGACCGGCCTGCGCTGTGACCCTCCCATCGATGTTCACCCCGAGCGACCTGCCCTCTGGCCATTGACCCGGCGCCTCGATGGGGCCGCTGGGCCGCAGGCAGGCCACGA
>JAZKTI010000219.1:0-4466 GCA_036625635.1 Haloarculaceae archaeon | reverse complement strand
CCCCCCTCACACGTACTCCAGCAGCAGGTCGACCACCGCCGGCGTCGTCCCGTCAGTGTATCCCTGCCGGTCGGGATAGGCGATAATTACCACGTAGTCCCCCAATGTCCGACCGGCCGGATTTCCAAGCCGGGGTGTCCGACCGGCCGGATTTCCAAGCCGTTTAGTCCGGCCTCACGCAACGACGGATATGCACGATCTCCTCGTCGCCCTCGCCCTGCCGGCCCTCCTCGTCGGCACGCAGGCCTTCTTCACCTGGCTCGAGGTGGTCAACCTCCGCCACGAGGCGGCCACGATCGATCGCGAGACCGACTGGATCCGTGCGGAACTCGACGTCGAGGACCCGGGCCGAATCGTCGACTACCACCGCGTCAAGACGGGGGTCTCGCTCCTGCAACAGTGGACTCTCATCACTCTCGTCCTGCTGGGTTTGTACTCGGGCCTGTACGCCGACCTCGTCACGACGGTCCAGTTGGTCAATCGCTACCCCCTCCTGGCGGAGGCGAGCTACGTCGTTTTCATCATTCTGGGGTTCCGCCTCGCCAGTGTTCCCTTCGACCTCGTGGACACCTTCGTCGTCGAGGAGACCTTCGACTTCAACGAGCAATCGCCCGGGCTCTGGCTCCGGGACTTCCTCGTCGGGACGCTCGTCTCCCTCGCGATCGCCGTCCCGGTGGCCGCGGCGGTGTTCTGGGTGGTCGGCACCGTTCCGTACTGGCCGGCGGCGGCCTGGGCACTGGTGATGGCCGTCCAGCTGGCGATGCTCGTCATCAAGCCCCGGGTGATCGACCCCCTGTTCTACGACTTCGAGAAGATCGAGGGCGGGGAGTTGCGGGAGGCCGTCGACGACGTCTTCGAGCGGGCCGGCTTTGCTTGCGAGCAGATCTACGAGATGGACGCGAGTTCGCGTTCTGCCCACTCCAACGCCTACTTCGTGGGCTTCGGTCGGACCAAGCGGGTCGTCCTCTTCGACACCCTCGTCGACTCCATGCGACTGCCCGAGATCCAGAGCGTGCTGGCCCACGAACTGGCCCACTGGAAGCGCGGGCACATCTGGAAGTTCGTCGCCTTCGCTGGCGTCCAACTCGGCGTCGTCTTCGTCCTGCTGGGCTATCTGGCCAGCGCTGACTGGCTGCTGGCTCCCTTCGACGCGCCTGGGACAACCTATGTGACGCTCACCATCGCGCTCCTGTGGGTGCTGCCCCTGGCCCAGCTCCTCTCGCCGCTCCAGAACTTCTTCTCGCTCCGGTACGAGCGCGAGGCCGACGCCTTCGCAGCCGAGACCGTCGGTGGGGAACCGATGGCGAACGCCCTGGCGAACCTCGCCGCCGAGAACCTGGCGGGGCTGTTCCCCCACCCACTCTACGAGGCCTTCCACCACTCCCACCCACCCATCCTAGAGCGGATGCGAACCGGCCGCGACCTGGGCGGGTCGAGGGGCGAGAGCACTGATGCGGGAGAGGAAGGGAACGGGTAGTAGGAAGATGCCGGGGAGTGGGAAGGGGACGGGGAGTGGGGAGAGGGCAGGACTTCTCGCCAATCGGAACTGTGCCAGACCGTGTCAGGTCGGTCGGACAGCCGGCTGACAGCCGCAGGACGGCCCGCAACCTTTTTTCCTGTCGGATGGAATGAAACGACAATGACGCCCCTCGACGAGGTAGCCTCGGAGGTCGTTCGGGAGGTCGCCGCCGCCTTCCTGTTCTCACCGAGCGCCTCGCTCTACGAGGAGTTCGCTGAGGCCGAGACCGATTACGAGGTTGCCGTGGTCGGCCCCGAGAACGACGTCGAAGCCGATCAGTATGTGGAACTTCCGCTCGACTTCCGCAACGTGACCGCCCAGATCCGCTTCGGCCTCGAGGGTGCCCTCGACCAGAACCTGGTCGAGGAGGAGGACGAGATCGCCTGCGTTACGAGCCTCTTCAGCGACGGGTACGATGCGGTGATCCGCGTCCAGGCGACCGAATTCACCCACTCGGGCGTGTACGACCTGTTCGTCAACAGCCGGGCCGAACCGGCCGTCATCCGGAACGTCTTCGAGGTGGCCATCGAACTCGGGAAAAAGGGTCAGAAGGGCAAGCCCGTTGGTGCCCTCTTCGTCGTGGGCGACGCCGGCAAGGTGATGAACAAGTCCCGCCCGCTCTCCTACAACCCCTTCGAGAAATCCCACGTCCACGTCGGGGACCCCATCGTCAACGTCATGCTCAAAGAGTTCTCCCGCCTGGACGGCGCCTTCGTCATCTCGGATTCGGGGAAGATCGTCTCCGCGTACCGGTACCTCGAACCGTCCGCGGCGGGGGTCGACATCCCGAAGGGGCTGGGTGCCAGGCACATGGCCGCGGGCGCCATCACTCGCGACACGAACGCGGTTGCGATCGCACTCTCGGAGAGCGACGGGATGGTGCGGGCCTTCAAAGCGGGTGAACTCGTTCTCGAACTGGACCCGGAGGAGTACTGATGGTCGACTGGGGCGAACTGATCCGGGGGCTCTTCACGCGCGAGGCCGCCTTTGCCGTCTCCGTCGCCATCCTCTTCGCCGGACTCGTCCTCACGTACGTGGTCTGGCGGTGGGTCCGGTCGCTCCTCGTAAACGCCGGCATCGGCGATGCGGTCGAGGGGACTCCCTTCGAGCGGACAGCGCGGGGGTTTGGCACCTCGACGATCGGGATGCTGTCGTTCCTCTCTGCGGTCGCGTTCTACATCGGGACCGTGATCATCGCGCTGAACATCGCCCAGTTGCTGAACCCGAACGTCTTCTGGTCCCATTTTACGGGATACCTCCCGCGACTCTTCATCGCCGCCGTCGCCATCATCGTGGGCATGGTCCTCGGCGACAAGGGGCGGCTCTACGTCAGCGAGCGCCTCCGCTCGATCAAGGTACCGGAGGCAGAGATCATTCCCGAGATCGTCCGGTACAGCATCTTCTACACCGCGGCCCTGCTCGCTTTGGCCCAACTCGGTGTCGCCACCGCCGCCCTGCTCGTCCTGCTTGCTGCCTACACTTTCGGCCTCGTTCTCCTCGCCGGACTCGCGTTCAAGGACCTCCTCGCCGCGAGTGCGGCGGGGGTGTACCTCCTCCTCACCGAACCCTACACGATCGGCGACGAGGTCCGCATCGACGACAAGCGAGGGATCGTGCAGGAGATCGACATGTTCGTCACCCGGATCGAGGCCGACGGCGAGGAGTACATCGTCCCCAACCAGGAGGTCTTCCGCTCGGGCGTCGTCCGGGTCAGAAACTGACTTCCGCCGAGTAGGGTCGGGACCGGACCGGTGCTGGGAGCGCCGACTCAGCCGGGGAGGCACAACCAAAGGGCATCGGCCAGCGGGATCGCAGCCACGCTGAACCGGGCGGTGGCACACGGGCACTGGCGAATTGGGTCCGGGCACACGAGCCAAGGTCCATCGGCTACGAGCACGCGAGTCGTCCTCAATGCGCTACGACCACGCACGCGCTGGTGGATCGGCGAGAACGCGAGCCATGGTGAATTGGCCGAGAGTAACCCACCCGGGGCTGATTGGCTACGGGCACATATGCAACGGCGGATGGGCCACGACCAGACGAGGCACGGAATCGGTCGCGGGATCGATCTGCCGGCGGACCCCCACCGGCCTGGACCGGGGCACTTCCCACCTGGCTGGCGACCCACTCTCGGGAAGAACTTCTCGTTGTGTGCACGTTTCGGTCGACGCGCGTCACCACTTGGCATACGGGGGGTAGAACGGCTGAGCCACCGATTCACGGCGAAACATGTTAACGGGGCTCAGGGTACTACTATAACCCTCCGGCTGTTAGGCTCGGCTGTCTATGAAAAAGCAAGAGCTCATTCACCTTCACGGGCTCCTTGCCCAGGTGCAAACGCACTTCGAGGAGGAGACAGGCAAGACTGTAGAGCACGACGACTACGCGACGCTCGGGGTGCAGCCCACCTCGATTCACAAGTCGAAGACCGACCACAAGGCCGCGGTCTTCGCCCTCGCGAACGAGATTACCTCCGAGATGGGTCCGACGGAGACCGAACGCGTCTCTGCGGCCGCAGACTGATCCCTTCTCTCAACGGGTAGGTCGGGGCGACGGGTCCGTCCGTCCGACCGTATTCCTCGACTCCTCAGCGACGAGGCCGCGGTTTGCCGGACCGGTCGGTCGGGAACGGTAACCGCCGGTCGACCGGAGCGCTCGCCTAATCCGATCGACCTCTGACGCGTCGACCGGGTTACTCTTCGTCCTCGATGAGCTCCTCGAACTCCGGGAGGATCTCGTCGTTCCCTTCTTCGCCACCGTTTCCACCAGCCCCTTCCGCAACGACGTCCTGACTCGCTGTCTCTCCCCCACTGTCACCGTTTATTTCGCCACCCTCGATCTCGCCATCGTCGCCACCCTCACCCCCGTCACCGTCGCTGCCCTCGCCCCCTCCACCGTCGCTGCCCTCGCCCCCTCCACCGTCGCTGCCCTCGCCCCCTCCACCGTC
>JAZKTI010000218.1:0-4470 GCA_036625635.1 Haloarculaceae archaeon | reverse complement strand
GAGTACGAGGAGATGGTCGAGATCATCCCCGTCAGCCACATCAGCGAGGTCCTCGAGCACTCGCTGGCGGGCGAACCCGAGAAGGACTCGCTGGTCTCGCGTCTCAAGTCGATCACCGGCAAGGCCCTCGAACGAGACGTGGGCGCCGGCGGCAGTCCCCAGCCCCAGTAGCGTGACTCCCGGCTGGGCCGCGTTCCTCGGTCTGACGGCGCTTGTCCTCGCCGCGATGCTCCTACTCGCCAGACAGTCCCAGCGCATGCTGGAGCAAGAGACACCAGGGACCGTCGACGCCACCGGCGGCGAGCCGACGGCGTCCGTTCCGAGTGTCGAGCCCGCCGCCTCCGAGCCCGCACCGAGCCAGACGTCCTCGCAGGCGGCCCCCGGTCCAGATTGGATGGCCCCAAAAGGTCCCGAACCGGCCCCTCCCGCGGGGTCCGAGTCGAGTACTCAAGTGGACACAGCGGGACCGGCCGCGGGGCGGGGGCGGCCCTCGATCCGGGACCTCTCGCCGGTCGCTCTGCTAGCGAACGTCGCGTTTTCCCACGGGCTCCTTGCGGGAATCGTCGTCGCCGGCGCCTGGTACTTCGCGATCCCTTCGACGGCGTTCGGCGTAGCTCCGACCCCGGAAAGTACGGGCCTGCCCGCCGTGGTGGCGGGCGTCGGCTTCGGGATTGTCCTCTGGCTGGCGAACGAAGCGGGGGCCCGGGTGGCAGACGCGGTCGGGTTCGACCGCGACGAGTCCCTCCGCACGCTCCTGGGGCCGGAATCCACCGGGGGGTGGGTGTTGTTGCTCGGCGTCGTCCTTCCGACCATCGCCGTCGGCGAGGAGGTACTCTTCCGGGGCGCGCTGATCGGCGTACCGGCGGCCGGCTTCGGCCTCTCCCCGTGGGCGCTGGCCCTGGTGTCAGCCGTCGCCTTCGCACTCGGGCACGGGGCCCAGGGCAGTGCCGGGATCGTCGTCACCGGGCTGTTGGGACTGGTCCTCGCGGCCGCGTTCGTCGTCTCGGGGAGTCTCCTCCTCGTCATCGTAGCCCACTACCTCGTGAACGCCCTGGAGTTCGTCGTCCACGAGGGGATCGATCCCGGCCGCCTCACGGCGGGTCACAATCGCGACTGAGGAACGGAGCGCAATATTTCCCTGACGAGAAGGGAGGGGAAAGAACACCACGACCTCGGGGACGCCTATCGCTCCGGAATGCCGGCGTCTCGGAGATGGGTGTGTACCGTGCTCGGCCCGGCCCCCTCGGTACCGCCGTCCTGTCAGAGCCCCTCGACGACCCGCAACTTCTGCTCGATGGCGGGCGGGGCCGCGCTCGGCCCGTCCCGCACGCGGTGATCGGGGATGAAGATCGGCGCGGGATTCTCGGCCAGTGCCTCGCGGACGAGTTCGCCGTCGCCGTCGTCCTCCGGATCGAGCCCGGCTGTCATGCGCGCGATCTTCTGGGCGCTCACCTGGGACCCGTAGGGGACCCCGCGGACGGTTTCGAGGACCTCGCGATGGTCCGTCGGGACTGTCAGTGCGACAGTCACGTCCGCGAAGTCGTCCTCGGTCCCCTCCAGGTACGCCTGGACGCGGGCGAGAAGTTCGTGCTCCGGATCGGCGTCGGCCGGTTCGGTCGCGGGGAACGACACCGAGAGCACCCGATCCTGTGCGACGCCGATCTGCAGGTACGAGTCGAGATACGGGAATTCCCGTGCGTATACCCCCGCTTCGTCCCCCGGGTCGCTCATGTCACTACCGTCGACCCTCGGGGCCTTCAAGATTCCTCCGGACCCGCCTCGGCAGACCGGGGGTGTCCCGGCCGGTGGGAGTCGCCGACCGAGGACGCGGCCAGTCAGGTGCGTTCGAGCACCGGCCCGCCACAGGCTGGACAGTTCAGACGGTCGCCGTCGAAGCCGAGGTGGCACAAGCCACACTCGTACCCAGAGGTGCGCGACCGGGTCGACAGCGCGGGACGGAGCGCGTTCAGGGCATCAGGGATCGACAAGTCCATAATAGCTGTTACTGTTTTTGTTCTCGCTGATTTTGTAGGTGTTTTCACGATTCAGGGGCCTTCAGTTTTATTTCTCGTACTCAATACTATTTTTCCACTACTATATAACACTTTGGTCGGCAGAAACTACTTCGGAAAAACTAGTAAAAGTGTCGAATAATGACTCATATTTTTCGAATCTCGGAGAGTTCGACCGCGGCGGACCGGCCACCTGGGTTCCCGGTGCCACCGCCGAGACCGATGGACCGGGGGGTCCGTCGGCCGAGGGCGCAAGCCTTATGTACAACTCTGTTCATTAGTGTACGGTAATGGGACAGGAGACCGGTCTCGCGCCGGCGGTCGAGTCGATCCTGGCGAGGGCACGAGCGCGTGACGGCGGCGACAATCGGGTGACGGTCACGGCGCGGTCGCTCCCGGCCGCGATCGACGCCGCGGCGGCCGACGGCCGGGTGCCCGTCGTAGCTGAGGTCAAGCCGACGAGTCCGACCGCCGAGGGCCACCGCCGGGAGGACCCGGTCGCTCTCGCCGGGGCCATGGTCGAGGGCGGGGCCTGCGCAATCTCGGTACTCACCGAACCCGCCCACTTCGGCGGGCAGCCTGCCGACCTGGCGGCCGTCAGGGAAGCCGTGGACGTACCCGTCCTCCGGAAGGACTTCGTCCTCCGGGAAGCCCAGCTCGACACCGTTGCGGCCGACGTCGTGCTCCTGATCGCGAGATTCCTCGAGGACGAGGAGACGGCGGACCTCCCCGACCTCCTGGCGGCGGCCCGGGACCGCGGCTTCCAGGTCCTCGTCGAGGCCCACACGCGGGACGAGGTCGAGGCGGCGCTGGCGGCCGGGGCCGACCTGATCGGGATCAACAACCGCGACCTTGGTGCCCTCGAGGTCGACCTCGGGACCTTCGAGCGGGTGGCGCCCGCCGTCGCCGAGGACGTCACGCTGGTCGCCGAGAGCGGGATCCAGACGGCCGCCGATGTCGAGCGGATGCGCGTGGCCGGTGCCGACGCGCTCCTCGTGGGGTCTGCGATCATGGACCACGGGGGCGACGGGGACGTGACGGCGAACACGCGAGCACTCACTGCGGGGACATCCAACGTATGAGCAGCGACACGAAGTACGGCGATTACGGCGGACAGTACGTGCCGGAGGCATTGATGCCGGCCATCGAAGAACTGACAGATGCCTACGGGCGGTACGTTTTGGAGAACGAGGACGGCTTCGTCGAGGAGTTCCGACGACGGCTCGCCGACTTCGGCGGCCGCCCCACGCCGCTCCAGTACGCGGAGAACCTCTCCGCCCGGTACGACACCGACGTCTACCTGAAGCGCGAGGATCTCCTCCACGGCGGCGCACACAAACTCAACAACGCCCTCGGCCAGGTACTGCTGGCGACCTACATGGGCAAGGAGCGAATCGTCGCCGAGACCGGCGCCGGCCAGCACGGTACTGCGACCGCGATGGCCGCCGCCCACCTCGATATGCCCTGTGAGGTCTACATGGGCGAGACTGACATCGCGAGGCAGCGGCCCAACGTCTTCCGAATGCGGATCAACGGGACCGAGGTTACCCCGGTCACCACCGGCCGTGGCACACTGAAAGAGGCCATCTCCGAGACGATGCGGGACTGGGCGACGACCGTCGAGACGACCCACTACGTCATCGGGTCGGTTGTCGGGCCCCACCCCTTTCCGGCGATGGTCCGTGACTTCCAGGCCGTGATCTCGGAGGAGGCCCGCGAACAGATTCAGGCCAGGGCCGGTCGATTGCCGGATACGGTGCTCGCCTGCGCTGGTGGCGGGTCGAACACGATGGGTGCGTTCCAGCACTTCCGGCAGGACCACACAGATGGCGGGGCGACGAACGGATTCAGCGGGGACGGCCAGGTCGACCTCTACGCTGTCGAGGCCGGGGGCTCCTCTCTCGACGTGGACGCGAACCGCGGCGTTGCGCCGAACTCGGCCTCGCTGTCGACCGGTGACGAGGGCGTCCTCCACGGGGCCCGCACGAAGGTCCTCCAGGACCCCGACGGCCAGATCATGGAATCCCATTCCGTCTCCGCGGGCCTGGACTACGCGGGTGTGGGCCCAGAACTCGCGGACATGGTCGATTCGGGACGGGTCGAGGCCGTCAACGTCGACGACGACCGCGCCCTGGCGGCCTACCACCGGCTGTCCCGCGAGGAGGGCGTCATTCCGGCCCTCGAGAGCGCCCACGCACTCGCCTACCTCCACGACCACCACGACGACCTCGGTGACATCGTCGTGGTGAACGTCTCCGGCCGGGGCGACAAGGACCTCGAGACCGTCATCGAGGAGACCAACGAGCGTGACCTCGAGGCCGCACCGGACCTCGACGTCTTCCACGAGGTCGGGGGCGGGCTCTGACCATGGCCGGCGATCGCGGCGAGAACGGGGAAGGCGACGTGGCCGGCGAGAACGGGGAAGGCGACGTGGCCGGCGAGAACGGGGAAGGCGACG
>JAZKTI010000217.1:0-4504 GCA_036625635.1 Haloarculaceae archaeon | reverse complement strand
CGCACCGGACACAGCCAGAAGACCCTCACCTCGCTCTCGAATGGAAACGTGACCGCAACCGCACACACCCAGAACGCCCTCACCTCGCTCACGAACGCAGACAGAATCGCAACCGCAGACACACAGAAAGCCCTCACCTCGCTCGCTCGCGGCTCGGAGGGCGTTCTGGGCGTGTGCGGTTGCGGTCCAGAGCACTCCTCCGACCAGGCTATGGGCTTTCGGGCTGTTGGCGGTGACGCCGGGAGAAACGCTCGTCAGCTGGCCGTGGGTTTTCGGACTGGTTGCGGTCCCAACTGGAGCAAAAACTCACACGAGCGGGCCTCGTGGGTTCCTCACAATCCCGGAGATCAGTCCGAGGACACTTGTACCAGCGAACCCCTCAGAACGCCCATGGAGACCCTCGCCTTCGACGGTCGAATGGGCGCCAGCGGGGACATGATCCTCGGTGCACTCGTCGCCGCGGGTGCCGACCCGGCGGTCCTCGATCCCGTCGAGGAGACCCTGGACGTCCACTATGAGATCGGCGAGGTGACGAAGAACGGCATCGCGGCGACGTCAGTTGAGGTCCTCAGCGTCGTCGAGGATGGCGACGAAGGCGGGCCCCGGCAAGAACCCGACCAGGGAGGCGACTCCCAGGACGACGGTCACGAACAGGTCCACACCCAGAAGGAGGGTCACGAACACACTCACGAGGAATCTCACGATCAGGCTCACGGCCAAGGTCCCGACCACCTCCACGACCAATCTGAGGGCGAAACCATCGAGCACACCCACGCAGAGGGGCACGGCCCCGATCGGAGGTATTCAGAGGTCCGTGAAATCGTCCGCGGGATGGCTCTCCCCGATGTGATCGAAGCCGACGCATTGGCCATCTTCGAAGTCCTCGGCGAGGCCGAGGCGAACGTCCACGGGACCGACCTCACAGACACTCACTTCCACGAGGTCGGCGCGGACGACGCCATCGCAGACATCGTCGGCACCGCACTGCTCCTCGACGACCTCGACGTCGATCGCGTGGTGACGACGCCCCTCGCCACGGGTGGCGGCGAGGTCACGATGTCCCACGGCACCTACCCCGTGCCGACCCCGGCGGTACTCGAGATCGGCGAACGGGCGGGCTGGGTGCTCCGGGGCGGGCCCGTCGAGAGCGAACTGCTGACTCCCACCGCCGCAGCCATTCTCGCCCACGTGGCCGAGGGCGTCGATCGGCTCCCCGCACTGGAGGTCACGGCCTCCGGCTACGGCGCCGGCTCGAAGGCCTTCGACCAGCACCCGAACGTCCTCCGGGCGGTCGTCGGCGACAGCCGCGAACCCCTCGGCCGCGAGGCCGTCACCGTCCTCGAAACCAACGTAGACGACGTGGCTCCCGAAGTCCTCGGCGGCCTCCAGGAGACGCTCGGGGACGCCGGCGCACTGGACGTCGCCGTCGTCCCGCTGACGATGAAGAAGTCCCGTCCCGGCCATCTCGTCAAGGTTGTCTGTGCACCCGAGGATGCCGACGCCGTCGCCGACGCTCTCGCCGCGGAGACCGGGACGCTGGGCATCCGGGAACACGGTGCGGGCCACCGGTGGATCGCGAGCCGGGAGGTCGAATCCGTCACCCTCGAGGCCGACGAAATCACCACCGAGGTCGGGGTGAAGGTCGCTCGCGACGCCGAGGGGACGGTTTACGACGCCAGCGCCGAGTACGATGATGCCCTCGCGGTGGCCCGGGAGACTGACCTGGCCGTCAAGGAAATCCTCCGGCGAGCGGAGGCCGCCTGGCGCCGGGGCGAGTGACGCCGGCGCGAGTGACCCTGAACCCTGACAGGGTAGGGACGGTTGGACTGCCGGGAGCGGATCGTCCGGCGCGCCGATCGTGAGATTAGTCGGCCGACCCCGGTGTGTTTACGGTTCGTCCGGTTGAGCGTTGGAGTGATGGAAGGCGTTCTGTGGTACGTCCTCGCGAGCACGCGTGGGGGTCCCACCCGCGTGGAGATCCTCGAGGCCCTCGAAGAGCGCCCCCGGAACGCCAACCAGCTCGCCGAATCCCTCGACTACGACTACACCACGATCCGACACCACCTGGAGGTGCTCGAGGAGAACAACGTCGTCACCTCCCGCGGCGAGGACTACGGCGTCGTGTACCTTCCGACGGACGCGACGCGGCACCACTGGGACGTGGTGGCGGAGATCCGGGAGGGTATCGACTGACTATGGACGGAATTTGGAAAGGCTATTTCCGGGCGTACGGGAAAGGAGTGCAACGATGGGCATCTGGTTGAACGCGGCCCGCATCGCGGCAGGCCTGAACGTGGTCCTGCTGGCCTGGCTCGTCTGGGTCTGGTGGGGGAGCTACCGCCAGGTGGGGGCCGCCCACACCCGCGGGCTCCTCGTCGTCGGGGGGTTCCTCCTGTTCGAGAACCTCCTCTGGCTCGGGCTCTACGTCCTCCACCCGCCCTTCTATGGCTGGTACCAGGCCGTGGACGACCCCCTCGTAAACGCGGGGGTGTTCTCGCTCTGTGGGCTCGAGACCGTCGCCCTCGTCGTGCTCGCCGGAATCACCCGGCAGTAGCCGACTCGTGACGAAATTAGGACGCAGTTCGGAGAACTACTACAAGGGCCCCTGGGGAAGGCGTGCGTATGTCACGGACAAGACGGCGATTCATCGAAACGGGTGTGTTGGCGTCTCTCGTCACTGTCCTCGCGGGCTGTCAGGGCGATAGCGGCGACACCGATGGCGGCGACGGGGGTAGCGGCGACACTGACGGCGGCGACGGGGGTAGCGGTGACACCGACGGTGGGGGTAGCGGCGAGACTACTGATGGGGGCGGCGGTGCGGGCGACGGGACGACGGCGACGACTGCGATGGACGGCGGGAGTGACGGTGGCGGACATGAGGTCACAGTCGACATGGCCGGTTCGCAGTTCGATCCCCGCAATCTCGAGGTCGAGGTCGGCACTCGCGTCGTCTGGGCCAACGAGGACAGCTTCGGCCACACGGTGTCGAGCGCGTCGGACAACTGGTCCTTCGACGAGGAGGTCGGCGGCGGTGGATCCACGGCGTTCACTTTCGAGAGCAGCGGCGTTTACGACGTCTACTGCCGGTTCCACGGAGGCGAGGACCTCAGCGGGATGAGCATGAAGGTCGCGGTGGGTGAGGCCACGATCGAGGACCCCCTCGGGGGGGATGACTCGACTGGCGACGGGGACGACACGACTACCGATGGCGGCGGGGGTGGGGGCGAGGACCCCTACTGACCGGGTCTGTGCCAGGCCCTTTCTGACCAGACCAGCACCGCCGATCCCGGTTGACCAGATTAGCACTGCGGGCCGCAACTGACCGGTCGGGGGCGGGTTCTGGAGTCCATTCGGAAGGGCCTCGGACGGCCAGGATTCGGACGGACAGAGATCGGACGGACCTGGGTCAGACGAGACGGAGCCGACGCCGTCGTCGGACACGTCGACACCGACCGTTCACATCCGCAGACACCCCGAGTACGGCGACATGCTGGTCGACGAAGCCGGGATGACCCGTTGCCTCTTTACGAATGATTCGCCAGGGGAGAGCGTCTGCACGGGCGATTGCGCCTCCGCCTGGCCTCCGCCCACGGGCGACGACCCAGGGGCCGGCGAGGGAGTCATCACCGACCTCGGGACGGTCGAGCGCCGGGACGCCTCGACCCAGGTGACCGCCGACGGCTGGCCGCTCTACTACTACTACTACTACTATTACTACTACTACGAGGGCGACAGTGTCCCCGGTGACGCCACCGGCCAGGGCGTCGGTGACCTCCGGTGGGTCCTCTCCCCCGCCGGCGACGCAATCGGCGCCGGAGCGGGCACGACGACCCGGACCCCCACGCCGATCCCGGCCGGACCCACGGTCCGGGCCACCGTTCACCCCGACCTCGGTGAGATTCTCGCCGACGGCGACGGGCGCATCCTCTACGTGTCCACGGGCGAGCCCGCCGAGGAGTCGGTCTGTACCGACGAGTGTGTCGAGAACTGGCTCCCGCTCACCGGCGCGAACCCGCAGGCCGGCGAGAGCGTCGACGTCGATCTCGGACCATTCGAGCGACCCGACGGATGGATCCAGGTCGGCGGGGAGGAGCGACCGCTGTATTACTTCGCCGCTGACGACGGCTCCGGCCGGGCGAACGGTCAGGGGGGTGGCGACGATTGGTGTGTCATCCGACCCGACGGTTCCCTGGTTCGCTCGACAGCGACCACAGCCGAGGCTTCGACGGAGACGACCACGATCCGGAAATCCACGCCAACCACCACGACGACGTCGGGTGGCGACGGCGGTGGCGGGTACTACTAACCCTGACGAGCGCACTGCCCTCGCCAACCCACCCGTGACCCACCCGTCAACCCTCTCGACAACTACCCTTACACTCTCCCGACAAATACCTTTACATTATCCTGACAACTACTTTTCACTTCCCCGACAGCTACTAATACACTCTCCCGTCAACGCTCTCGCCCACCCAACCCGCCCCCCGCCCCCCCAAGGCCCGCC
>JAZKTI010000216.1:0-4506 GCA_036625635.1 Haloarculaceae archaeon | reverse complement strand
GTCAGCGTTCGAACCGTCAATCCGTGGCGCCATTGCCCCCGTAGTCTGCCGCGCCATTGCCCGTCAATCCGTGGCGCCATTGCCCCCGTAGTCTGCCGCGCCGTTGCCCATCGGCCGGTCGCGTCGATACCCGTCAGTCGGCGTACTGTGATGAGCCAGTCTGCCTCGAGCCCCCGACCTGCCGGTGGTGGCCGTCGGGCGGCTCTGACGCTACGCCCTGCCCGACCGGGGTCCGATGGCGGTGGCCGACGACGAGCGCCAGGCCATTCGCAACGAACAGGACCACGATGAGCTCCGTCGGGGGGAGCCCCAGTTTGGGATCGAGCGCGACAGCAAGGTAGCCGCCTGCGTAGACCAGCGGGAAGGCGACGCTCGACCAGAACGCGACTGCGCGGGCGGTACTGACGAACAGGCCGACCCCCCTGGCCAGGAGGTGGCCGACGGGCCGAAGGAGCGGCGTGTCGGTGGGCATATCCGAACCGACGGCCGAGACCGACTATAAACCGGCGTAGCCTCAAAGGCTCCTTTGACCCTCGGACATCGGGCGACCGGGAACTGCCGCGACAGGGCCAGGCAGGCGGTGAAGTCGTTACGGAGCGGAATCCCCATCGTCCCGAAGTCACTCATCGGGTCCAGCCGGTCCGGGATCAGGCTCCTCAGGCCCAGTCCTCACGGAACGTTTCCAGCATCGGGGCGACGTGGTCGTCTGTCTCCAGGACCGCGGCGACCGTCTCTCGATCGACCGTGGGCCGGTAGACCGGCCGACCCTTGCCGGTCGGGGAAGAGTGCCTGGACTCCTGGGTCACGAGACCCTCGGCCTCCAGGAGGTTCAGGGCGCGACTCACATCGGCCTCGCCGAGTTTGCCGACGGCGCGATCGCCCAGCAGGTCGAGGTGAGCCCGGGCGGTCCGGATCACATCGCCGGTGTGGACGGAGCCGTCGTCGTCCGTCTCGACGCAGTGGGTCAGACTCAGGAGGACGACGCGCTGGGGGAGAGAGAGCTCGTCGGGAACCTGATCGGTCGTCATGTCAGGAACCACGGCTGGGGTCCACAAAAACACCTGCGTTGGGGAGCAATCTGCCGGGTGGCGGGTCACGCCCGTCCCGGCCGGCCCGGCGTGGCCCGGTGCGAGGGGGGAATCCGGCACGGCTCACGCACCCCGGTACGCCTCCCCGTCGTCGCGCGCGGCCCGGTGGGCAGCGATGACGGCCTCGACGAACGCCGCTTGCCCCCGGTCTCCGTCGGATGGCCCCTGCCAGAGGTGGGTCGAACATCCGCAGTCCGAGGCGCCGAAGCCGGCGACCGGGTCGCCGTCGATTCCGGCCGCGATCTCGCACTCGGCGTCGACGCCCCCGGAGTACAGGACCTGCTCGATGCTCGCTGTGGGATGACCGAGCAGGTAGTCTACGTGCCAGTGCCGGGTGGTTCGCTCCCCCGCCGCGAGTTCCCGGTGGCGGTCGACCCTGGCGAAGCCCCCGGGACCGAAGGCGCTCCCGGTGTAGGCGTACCGGCCGGCGGGGAACTCACGGTCGCCCAAGGCACCGACCTCGACGGTCGCTGCCGCCGACAGACGGACGACGAGCGTGTAGGTTCCACCCCCTGCGGGCGGGTCGTCGTGACTCACGCCCGCCACCCCGGCCTGACCGTCAGACGGGACTGCGCTGGGATCGAGGAAGTGGTGCGTCCTCGGAGCACAGGTCGGGGTCGGATCCCGGGGAACAAGAACGTAGTGGAGGGGCAGAATGCATATCCATACAACGTATTACGCCCCAGTGGGTGGTGCCCCATCGCGCCGGAAGTGCCTCGAGGACTGGTCGGGAACGGGCGAGAGCGGTCGGAGTCGGTCAGCGTCGGCGAGAATCGGCCAGAGTCGATCAGGGCCGGTCAGAGCCGGTCAATCTCGGACGGGGTCGATCGGGGGGGCAGGTGCCTCCGGCGGTCGGAGGGCCGCCGTAAGGTGGTCGGCCACCTCGACCATGTTCACCGTGTCCTCGCGGTTGTAGGAGACCAGGGTTTCGAGGGCCCCGTCGACGCCGCGCTCGTGTTCGTGCCAGAGGCGAACGGCGTCTCGCCCGGAAATGTCCGGGCGATCCCGTTCGACGCCGAGTTCGCGCTCGATTTCGCTGAGGCCACCCGTGAGGTTCGCCCGACGACACGCGTGCATGAGGTCGAGGTGGGGCGCCGAGCAGTCGACGTCGAAGGTGGCCTCGATAAAAGGCACGTCGAAGCGCTTGCCGTTGAAGGTCACGAGCAGGTCGGCCTCGCCCAGGGTCGCCCGGAGGGTCTCGGCGGTAAGGTCGTCGCCGCGGACGAGGGTCCTGGTGTCGCCGTTCCGGTGGAGCGAGACGGTCGTCACGATGCTGTCGCGGTGGTCGAGACCGGTCGTCTCGATGTCGAAGAAGGTGGCCTTCTCGCGGAAGGTCGCGTAGGTACGCCACTGCTCGGTGGACGGGAGCGTCCGCGAGAAGAACGCGACGTTCTCGTCGGCGAGGGCGCTCCGGCCCTGCTCGATGAACTCGCGGATGCGATCGGCTCTGATGGGGCCGACCGCCTCGCCCGCGAATTCGTCCCAGTGGGTGACACCCGCCCGCCAAAGGCGCCGCTCGATCGTCTCGCCAACACCGTCGGCCCCGATGAAGCTCTGGTCGACGCGCACTGTGGACTGCTGTGCCCCCATCCGCCTAAAGTTCTCGGATAGGTGGGGCGCGCACCGGCGGGCCGACCGGCGACGGCGATCGGCTGGGTCGCTCGGCGAGCAGCCGCCGGATTCAACCCGGAGGAGGGCGAAGCGGCGGCCATGTCGGCCTCGGAGATGGCAGCAGCAGTGCGGGAGGCACTCGCTGTCGATCGCGAATCGTTCCAGGAGCGAGCCCTCGCCGAGGCCGAGGAGTTGAAGGCCGAGGTACGTGCGGGGACCTTCGACAACTCCCAGGCCATCGTCGGGCTGGAACTGGAACTGTATGCCGTCGACTCGCGGACCGACGCCTTACGGCGGGTGCCCCGCCAGCTGCTGGGCCTTATCGGATTCGAGAAGGAGCTGGGGTTGCACAACGCGGAGATGCAAACGACCCCCCAGCCGCTGTCCAACTACGGCCTCGCCACCCAGGAGAAACAGCTCCAGGCCAACCTCGACGCCGCCCTCCGGAAGACCGCAGCCGAGAACATCCGGCTGGTGGCCGACGGCATGTGGACGGTCCCGCCGAACGGCGAGACGGCGTCGACATACCTGACAGACGCCGTCGTCTCGGAGGGCGTCACGCTCAGCACGAACATGTCCGACTCGGTCCGGTATCACGCGATGGCCAACACGGACTACCCGACGGGCTGTCGGATCGACGCGCCCCACGTCTCCCTCCAGGGCGAGACGGTCATGCCCGAAAGTCTCCTCACCTCGATCCAGCCCCACTACCAGGTCGCCCACGCCCCGGACCTCCCTGAGTACTTCGAGTACGCCCTCCGCGTCGCCGCCCCGCTGCTTGCGCTTGGCGTCAACTCTCCGTTCTTCCCCCCGGGCTGTTACGATGACGTGCCTGCGGCCACCATCGTCGAGGACGCGCACATGGAACACCGCATCCGGGTCTTCGAGACGGTCCTGAACCCGCCCCCCGGGGGCGAGGAACCGGCGAAGGTCTGCTTCCCGCCCGACTTCGAGACCGTCGAGGAAGCCATCGACGCCGTGGCCGCCGACCGAACCATCGTGCCGATGGCCGTCGACGGTGGCGACCGGTTCGACGACCGCTTCGCGCACTTCCGGCACAAGCACGGGAGTTTCTGGCGCTGGGTCCGGCCCGTCTTCGACGGCGCCTCCCGGTCGGCCGCGAACGCCCGCATCGAGTTCCGCCCCCTTCCCGCCCAGCCGACCATCCGGGACGCCATCGCCTTCCAGGCCGTCTTCGCCGGCCTGATGGAGTCGCTCCGGCAGCACGAACACCCCGTCCGCCGTCTCGACTGGGAGACTGCGAAGTCGAATTTCTATGCCGCCGCACGGGAGGGGCTGGAGGCAAACATCGAGTGGATCGACGCCGACGGCGAGGCTGTGAGGAGCCCCGAGGCCATCTACAGCGAGTGCTTCGAGTACGCCCGCGACGGGCTGGAACTCCGCGGCCTGACGACGCCGGAGGCCCGGCGGTACGTCAGGCCCCTCCGGGAGCGACTGGACCGCCGGATGACGCCCGCTCGCTGGAAACACCACCGGGTCCGTGAGGCCGTCGCGGACAACGTCCCGCTCGCGGAGGCCATCTGGGAGATGCAGTCTGCGTACGTCGACTGTCAGGCCGAGACCCTGATCGAGGGGACCTTCGTCGACTGGCCGGAGCGGTGAAGACGGGACGTGACGGGATGGGACCGGACGATACCCGGGACCGGACCGGGTGATACGGGACCGAACGGTACCCGGGACCGGACCGGGTGATCCGGGACCGAACGATACCCGGGACCGGACCGGGTGATACGGGACCGAACGATACCCGGGACCGGACCGGGTGATACGGGACCGAACGATACCC
>JAZKTI010000215.1:0-4521 GCA_036625635.1 Haloarculaceae archaeon | reverse complement strand
TCGGGACCGGCGAACCGCCTCGCTTCGCTCGGCGGATACTTTTCCAACCGGTCAGTCAGCCGACGTTCCGGCCCGTCGGCTCCAGTCCACGTCCAGGGGATCTGCCGACGACGTCGCAGTGACCAGCCGCAGGTACTGCCCCACGTTCGTGAGGAGTTTGTTCTCGGCCTTCCGGAGGTGTTCCTCGTACGTCGAGCGGGCGACGGCCGTCTGCTCGGCCAGGTCCCGGAGCGAGGTCTTCCGGGGCTGTTCGTAGTACCCGCTTTCGAGTGCCAGCCGAAGGGCCGCCAACTGTCGCGCAGTCACGTCCTCGAAGAGCCGATCGACCGGGGCCTGCATCCCGTGTGGGGACTGTTGCTCCTCGATCGACGTCTTCGAGAGCACCTCGATGTCCCGGTCGGCTTCCAGTTCCTGGAGGAGTGCCCGGACGTCGGCCTCGTCGAAGGCGGTCACCCTGTAGTGCTCCCAGCCCTGGCGGTGGATCGTCGGCGGTTTGTAGAGACAGTTGTGGTCCTCGAACCGCTGGATGATGGAGTCCTCGAGGGAACAGAGGCAGGACTGCGTGACGACGTGGAGGCCGGACTCGTCGACTGATTCGTGGAGAATCGTCCCGAGCTGGTCGATCTGGTCGAGGAGTTCCGCCGTTGGCGCGCCGGGGGCGGTGATCTCGATGACCTGACAGTCGCTCAGGTACCACTCCTCGATCGTGAGATCGGGGTGTTGCTCCGAGATCTCCCGGTAGGGACACTCGTGTTTGACCCGGAACGACGCCTCGAACATGCTCATATGGACGTATCCCACCCGGTGGGAATTAACGGTGCCGGTCATGGCCGGCAGCAGGCATATCCGGATCCTTCCTGTATGGGTGATCACTGATGTCGGAGATCGGCCCCGAAACCCTCGGTGAACGGTTGCAGACAGCGCCGGACGACCTGCTCGTCCTCGATATTCGCCACGAGGAGGACTACCGCGACTGGCACATCCCGGACAGCGTCAACGTGGACGTGTACGACGAACTGACCGAAGATCCGGGTGTGGCGAGAGACGCGCTCGTGGACCTCCCCGAAGAGCAGGAAGTGGTCACCGTCTGCGGTGCTGGCATCCTGGCAGCGGCCGCGACTGATATGCTCCAGGGGATGGACTACGACGCGGCGACACTCGAAGACGGGATGAATGGCTGGAGTCGTGTCCACAGGCACGCACCGGTGCAGGCGGACCTGGACGGCACGATCGTCCAGGTCGCACGGCCCGGCAAGGGCTGTCTCTCCCACGTCCTCGTTTCTGACGGTGCGGCCGCCGTCTTCGACCCTTCCCACTACGTCGGGGAGTACGAGGCGGTCCTCGCCGACTACGACGCCGACCTCGTCGGTGTCTTCGACACCCACGCCCACGCCGACCACGTCTCGGGCGCTCGACCCCTCGCCGACCGCCACGGCGTTCCCTACTATCTCCATCCGAAGGACGCACTGGCGCTCGAGGCGTCGCCCCTCCAAGACGGGCAAACCGTTCCCATCGGGGACCTCGACGTCGAGGTCGTCCACGCGCCGGGCCACAGCGAGGGCAGTGTCTCCTTCGACGTCGAGGGTGAGGCACTGATCACGGGCGACACGCTCTTCCACGAGAGCGTGGGTCGGGTCGAACTCGGTGTGGAAGCGGGCATCGAGGACTCGGACGTCGAGTCGAACGCAGCGACGCTCTACGAGAGTATCCAGCGGTTGCTCGACCGCCCCGACGATGCCCTGGTCCTGCCAGCCCACGATCCCGGCTCGCCAGAACCGCCGGCGACGGCGACTCTCGCCGAGGTCAGGGCCCGGAACGACGACCTCGACCGGCCCCGCGAGGAGTTCATCGAGGAACTCGCCTCGGACATCCCGGACCATCCGCCGAACTTCGAGCGCGTCAAGCGAACGAACGTGGGGGAAGAATCGGTTCCCGCCGACGAACTGACCGAGCTGGAAGTCGGCCCCAACAACTGCGCTGCCGAGTGATCTATGAGCGCGGCAACGGAACTCCAGCAGGGAATCCGCGAGCACGTCGGGCAGTTCTCGCTGCACGTCCTGCTGGTCTTTGCGACCGGACTGACGATCGGGTCCGAACGGGCCGTCGTGCCGGTCCTCGGTCGCGACGTCCTTGGCGTCACGTCGCTGTTGGTGATCGGCTCCTTCGTCGTGTCCTTCGGGTTCGTCAAGGCACTCCTCAACCTCTACGCCGGGAAGTGGGGTGGCGAGTACGGCCGGAAACCGGTGCTCGTCCTCGGGTGGGCGACTGCGCTCCCGCTCCCTCTCGTGCTCATCTTCGCCCCCAACTGGGGCTGGGTGACGGCGGGCAACATCCTGCTCGGGATCAACCAGGCGTTGACCTGGAGCATGGCGATCAACGCCAAGATCGACCTCGCAGGCCCCCAGCAGCGCGGGCTCGCCGTCGGCATCGACGAGGCCTTCGGGTACAGCGGCGTCGCCGTCGGGGCCTGGGTGACGGGCGTCATCGCCGGCCAGTGGAGTCTCCGGCCCGAACCCTTCTACTTCCTGGGTATCGTCGTCGTGCTGGCCTTCCTCATCTCCGTCTTCCTGATCAGGGAGACCGTCCAGTTCACACAACTGGAGGTCGACCAGGAGGACCACCACGACGCGAACCTCCCGTTCTTCGACGTCCTGAAACGGGCGACCTACGGCGACAGGACGCTCTTCGCCGCGGCGCAGGCGGGCCACGTCGAGAAGTTCGTCGACACGCTGTTCTGGCTCGCCGTCCCGCTTTACCTCACCAGCGAGGGACTCGGCATCGCGGCCGTCGGGCTGGTCGTCGGCATCCACAGCGCGATGTACTTCCTCCAGATCGCAACCGGCGGACTCGCGGATCGCATCGGCCGCCGTCCACCCGTCATCGCGGGGATGTTCCTCACCGGCGCGGGCGTCCTCGGGATGGTCCTCGTCGAGGGCTATCTCCTGTGGGCCGTCCTCTCGGCCATCTCGGGCCTCGGGATGGCGTTGCTCTACCCGAATCTGATGACCGTCCCCGGCGACGCCGCCCATCCGACCTGGCGAGCGACCGGGATGGGCGTCTACCGGATGTGGCGCGATTCCGGCTACGGCGTCGGCGCGATTCTGATCGGCCTCGCGATGGAGTTCGCGACTGTCGAAGCGTCGTTCTACCTCACGGGCATCCTGATGTTCGTCTCCGGCGCCGTCGTCTACGGCTGGATGGAAGAGACCCACCCCGACTTCGGGACCCACGAGCCGCCTGCACCGGCGACGGACCCAGCGAGCGGGACCGTCCAGGACTGAGGTCGTCGAACGGTCCCAGTCCGAGGAATGAGCGATCTCTCGCTGTAACCCCGGTCCCCAGCAAATGGTCGTCGTGATCGGTCGCTGACGACAGGATCGCCGCCGTCACGCCGGCGGCGCCGCGTCCGGGACCCGGTCGACCATCACGCGGGCAGATTGAGTCTCGACCGGATCGATCCCCAGCCGGGACCGCAACTCGGCCACCACGTCGTCGAGCAGCGTGACGGCCCACCGGTGAAACGGCGCCTCTGCGGTCGCGCCTGCGGTCGCGAGTCGAAACGCAGGTATCCAGTCGAGGTGGGCGTCGACGTAACCGGCGAACTCCTCGTGCTCGCCGGCGTCCAGCAGGACTGATCCGTATTCCAGGAGGAGCGCGACGTGGTCGGCCGGATACGCGTCGGGGAACTCGGCACCGACCGCCCCGTACCGCTGAGCCATCTCCGCGGCAGGGGGGCCACCCATCAGGCCCGTCCGGTCGTCGAACCACGGTTTGTAGGGTGACTCCGCGGGGGGCGCGGACGGCCTCTCCATCCCCTGGAACAGCGCGAGATAGGACTCCGTCAGCGTACCGACCGCTCTCACGGCCGGCGGCTCGATCGCAACATCGGATACCCTAGCACTGTCGAGTGCCTCGACGAGTGCGTCCTGCAGGGTACCGTCTCGGACGCTGTCAGCGAGTTGCTGGTCCGGTTCGCGAAGACAGGTCGAGAGCGCCACCAGCAGGTCGGCCCAGCCGTTGGGCCGCTCGAGTGCGGCCGTGGTCGCCATGTCAGACCACCACCAGCACGATCGGATCCTGGACGGCTCCGAACACGAGCAGGTACCGGATGAGGAAGGTGCCGAGGACGCCCACGAGCAGCGAGACGACGAGGCCAGGCCTGAGGACCCACCGGGTCATCGGCGACTCCTCGCGCGTGTGCCAGAGCCACGCCAGCAGCGGGCTCGCGACCAGCGAGATGACGATACCGGCGACCAACAGCACGACCAGTACGTTCAACTCTCCGTTGAGGAGGGCCATCGACCGTTCGCCGGCCGGCGAGTCACCCACGGACGCCCAGAGCCGCCAGAGGAGCCCGGTGGTGAGCAAGAGGCCGACGCCGACGGCGGCGGCGAAACCGACGACGATCCGATCCGTCGCGCCCTCGAACGCGACCGTCAGCGCGAGCGACGTCGCAACCCCAGCGGCTACCCCGCTCACGATGAACAGGAGGGGCAGGAGGGACGGGTTGTTCCACAGCGG
>JAZKTI010000009.1:0-23812 GCA_036625635.1 Haloarculaceae archaeon | reverse complement strand
CAGTTCCCGGTCCTCGTGGATCAGGTCAGGATCCTCGATGCCGTCGGGGTTCTCCTCGGTCTTCTTGTTGGCCTCGAAGATGACCGGCCACTTCCGGGGATCGCCGTAGACCTCGTCGGCGATGTCCCACAGCGTGTCGCCCTCCTCCACGTCGTAGGTGTCGCCCGTTGCGGACGCGAGCGAGCCGAGGCCGAGCCCGATGCCGGAAATACCACCAATCCCGCTCTCGAAGGCGCTGCCCGGACTGTCGACGGTGGTACCAACCGCGGGGACGATGCCCGTCGCGCCTGGAACCTTGCTCTCCGGGCCCGACCCGGGCTCGCTCCGCTGCGACTCCGGCACGAACATCGGCGCAGCCTCCCCCAGCTCGATGCCGGCCGACTCGATCAGGTCACTGAGGGTGCCGGGGAGGCGCTCGTCGCCCGAGAGGGAGTAGTCTGGTCGTCCCCGGATACTCATGTCGACGTCGGCCGCCTTCGACATCGAGATGACCGTTCCGGTCGGCCGCTCCTTGGTTTCGAGCTTGGCGCTCTGGATGTAGAGACCGCCGTCGGGAATCCGGTGGAACTCGAACTCGATCCAGGTGGTCGCGGTCTGGAGGCTCCCCTCCTCGTAGCCGCCCTCGGGCCGCCGTTCGTCTATGGTGTCCATCGTCGGCAGGAGGTTCCCGTCCGGGCCGACGCGGATCCGGGCACTCGTCGTCGGGATCGAGGACTCCGAACTGATCGTCATGTCGACTTCCAGGTAATCCGCCAGGTCGAGGTCCTCGGCGGGCGGTGAGAGACCCTCCTCCCGCAACCACCGCACGACGGTCGCCTCGACCTCGGCTTCGGAAACGCCCCGTTCCCGCTCCTCCTTCGAGGGGTCCTCGTAACCGCGGCCGCCCCACCAGGTTCCCTTCTTCTGGGTCCCCTCGGCATCATGGGACTGGACTTTCTGGTTGCCCGCAGCGCGCTGGACCGCCTGGATCTTCTCCGGCTTCCGCCGTGACTCCTCCGGGTGGACGCCCTCCTTCCTCCCGCGCCTCGACCCGGTTCGGTGTCTGCGGTCCTGCAATCGTGAATTTCGTTTCATTGGTGATCAGCGGAACTCGCTCCGCCGGAGTCCGTTGCCCCCACTATCGGAGTGGGGTATCATTATTCTTTCCGAACATGTATTCACCAGCGACAAGAATCAAGAGCCCCGACTGCAAACACACCCGAAATGCCAACCGGAATCGACGTGGGGTCACAGACGGTGCGCGTGGCCACGCCAGCGGGAACCACCGAGTATCGAAACGCCATCCAGCGGGTGGATGATGCCGATGACGCGCCCGGCTCGGCCGACGACGTCGTGGTCGAGCGAGACGGCGGCGCGTACGTCGTCGGCCCCGTCGAAGTGGAGCAGGTGGGCGAGACGGCCGGGCCGCTGTTCCCCCGGAGCGGTGGGAACGATCGGGGGGATCCGGCCGTCCGTCACGAGGTCCTCGAGGCCTTCCTTTCGGCAGTCCGCGACGAGTCAGCCGGCGGCTCCCTGCGCGTCGTCTCGTGGCAGGCGGGCGCGAAGGACCCCCTGAATGCCGTTGGGGCCGACCTGGCGGGCCAGGCGGCAGCGCTGGATCCGGGGATCGCGGTCAGTTACGACGCGCTGGCCTCCCCGGTGACCGGCATCGGCATCGCAATCGACGAGGCCATGGCGGTGGCGACGTTCGCCGTGGCGGGGCTTCCGGTCGCGACTGCACGAGTCGCGGTCGACGACGCCTGGTTCGACATCGCCGGGGGCGGCGACGGTGGGAACGGCGGGGACCGGACCGCCGGCCCCGGGGCGGCCTGGCGTACCCGACAGTACGAAGGGCTGATCGCCGACCTGGCCGACGAGCTCGCACGGACAGTCCCGACGATGGCGGAGGCCGTTCCAGTCGTCGTCGGTGGCGCGGCCGCTCCGGAGGACGGACTGGACGTGGTCCGGGCGGCGCTCGCTTCGCCCCTCCCCTTCGAAATCGCCGAGATCACGGTCTCCGACGGTCCTGCCTCTGCGGTCGCGCGAGGGGCCCTGGTTGCGGCCGAGGCCGACGGGGGCCCCCCGGCTGAACCGCCACTCCCACCGTTTGGCGTCGACGTCCCCTTCGTGGGAGTTCTCGCAGACGTCAGTGCAACCACGGCGGCACTCGGTGAGGGCGGCCGGGGCCCGGATTCCCTCGCCCGCTGGACCGGCAGCGGTGCTGCCGCTCCCGGGACCACTGCGGCTGATCGGGCCACTCACGCCCCGTCAGCTGGTGAGGACGCCGCGCGGCCATCGGGCAACGGCGAGGAACCTGTCGAGGTCCTCGTCCGGAGGGTCTCCCGGACCCGGGCGGACGTCGACACGCTGGAGCGTCGCGGCGCGATGACAGCCCGTGGGTTGTCCGATGTCGTCTCGCAACTGGACGCGGGTGGTGCCGCCGGCGCGGACGTCGAAGCGCTCAGAGCGGACCTCGACGCCATCGAAGCCCGGCTTCCGGGGGAGGAGACACTCGACTCGCTGGAGGACGGACTCGACGCGGAACTCGAGGCCCTCCAGGAGTCCGTCGACGCTATCCAGTCGGACCTCGAGCGCCTCGATCAGGAGGCTGCGAGCACCGAGCGCGTCGCAGATCTCGAAGCGTCGTTGGATGCACTCGAGTCCTCACTCGGTGCAGTCGAGGATGATACGGACAGACTCCGTGCCGTGCTCGCGGGCCTCGAGACCGACAGCGACATCGAGGCACCAGACCTCGCACCGGATGAGGTCGAAGGCCTCCAGGCCGAGGCCCTCCAGGACGAGATCGCAGCCCTGGAGACGCGTCTCGAGGATCGAGTCGAGGACCTCTGGGACGAACTCGACGGGGTCGACGACCGGCTCACGGAGCTCTCGGCAGCCGCCGAGGACATTCCCGACCTGGAGTCAACGGTCACGACGGTCAGGAATACCGTCGACGACCTCGAATCGCAGACCAGCGATCTCGCCGAGTCGGTCGAGGCCCTGCAGGCTGACGTCGATTCGATGACCGACGATTCGGCATCCGCCGCCGAGTTGGACGCACTCGCCCAGGACGTCGAGCACCTGCGCAGTGCTCTGACTTCCGTCCGGGAGACGTTCGAGGGCATCGACCGCGTCGATCCTGCGACCGTCGCCGGCATCGAGGACGACCTCGACGCGCTCCGGCAGACACTCATCACCAGGGCCGAGCGGCTGGAGGACGTCGAGCAGACGGCCGCAACCCTGAGCGAGCGCATCGAAACGATCTACGAGAACAGCGCGAAGTCCGAGGCCCTCGCCAGTGTGGAGACGGAGATAGCGCGCATCCGGCAGACCGCGGCGGACGCGATGGAGCGGACGAACGACATGACCGAAACGGTCAGCGAACTCGGAACGAGCGTTGACGACCACGCCGAGCAATTGGGCATGCTCTCGACGAACGTCGACAACCTCGCGGCAAACTCCGTCACTCGCCCGGAGATGGACGCCGCCATCGAGGACGTTGACGACCGCCTCAGGACGCTCGAGAGCGAGCTCCGTTCGGAGGTCGACGACCTCAGCGACCTCATCGAGGAAGCTCGGCACTCGGAGGGGCCCGGACCGGCCCTCGAGGGCAACCTCCAGCTGGTCGTGACCCTCCAGGCCGTCGCGCTCGTCGCTGTCGGTCTGCTCGGGGCCTTTCTCGCCTTCGACGCGGGGTTCGTGCTGGTGGCGGGGGGCTTCCTCGTCTTCGCGATCATGCCGGGAGTTCTCTCCTGGCTCGTGAGCTGAGGCGGGCGACTACTCTCTCCTGACCCACCCTCGCCACCCGATCCCACCTCGCAACCCGAGCCGCCCCCGCCACCCGATCCACCCTGGAAAAGTCTCCGAGGACTCGTGATCGACGCCGAAACCCCGCTCCAGCGACCTATTCCCGCGTCGAGAGTTCCTCCTGGTCCTCGATGATTTGGGTCTCTGCTTCGCCGCTGGAGACCTCGCTGACGAGTTCGTAGAAGTCCTGTTGCATTCCGGCGGGGAACTCGACGACGCCGATCCAGGAGCCGTCGGGTTGCCACTCTTCCCGCTGCAGGTCGCCGAACTCCCGGACCTTCGCCTGGCCGCTCCCGGCGTGGTCCGGCGGGAGGTGTGCGGCCACGGTCATGGTATCGAACCGGATGGGGATGACCGGTCTGAGCGCCTCGAGGGCATCGTCGACCTGGTTCTCGACGGGTTCCATCGGGTCGACCCTGAAGTCGGTCTCCTCGAGGGCGCTCTCGATGCGATCCGGCGGGTGCGGGGCGTCGTTCATCTGGGGGTTGACCGCGTTCCGCGTGATGCGGTTGATGAGGTCCTTCTTCTTCTGTTCCTGCATCTCCCGGCGCTGGTCGGCGGTGATCTGTATCTCGCCGTCTTCGATGACCTGTGGGATGATCTCCAGCGGGTCGGTCGTCCCGAAGACATCCTCGAGCGCGTTCTCGGGCGGCCTGTCCCCGCGGGAGGCGTTCTCGAAGACGTCCTCGGCAGCGATGACGTCCTCCAGATCGTCCTCGAACTCCCCGCGCTTGATGGCCAGGGCCGCGTCGGGGTCCACCAGCACCTCGAAGCGCTCGCCGTGGGACTCCAGGCGAGCGGTCACCGCCTCGTCAAGGGATATCATGGCTAGGGATTACGCCCCCCGTTCCAAGACGTTTTCCGTTGACCGGCCGCTCCAGGCGATCCAGCGGTGCGACGTGAGAATCCCGGCCTGGACACCGGTCTCCGGGGGATTGGCATCGATTGGCGTGGATCGGCGTCCGTGCGACGCGACGATCGAATCAAGAAGGAATCGGCAGCGTCGGTGGCCGGTCTTGGGGGCGAGGACGGACCGCAGGTGGGACCAGTTATT
The DNA here is from genome assembly GCA_036625635.1 of Haloarculaceae archaeon. Classification (GTDB taxonomy): domain Archaea; phylum Halobacteriota; class Halobacteria; order Halobacteriales; family Haloarculaceae; genus JAZKTI01. The sequence goes on along the minus strand of JAZKTI010000009.1, from coordinate 18,972 downwards.
CGTCCTCGTCCTCGGACCCGAGCAGATCGAACGCCTCCAGGTACTCGCGTTTCTCGTCGGTGTGGAGCTGGTGGAAGTCCTCCTCGTCGACGGTAATCGTCGCGAGGCCGACGCTTTCCGGGGTCAGTTCGCCCTCGTTGACGGAGGCGAGCGCCTCGAGTGCGAGCTGGACGCCGCCGTCGATGTCCGCCTCGGGGTCGTAGTGTTCCTCGAGGTACTCCCGGATGTCCCCGCGGTCGGCGCCCACCGCGAGTGCCTTCCACTCGTAGGGGGTGCCCGAGGGGTCGGTCTCGTAGAGGCGGGGTTCGCCGTCGGCGATGCCCGCGATGATGAGGGCGACCCCGAAGGGCCTCGCGCCACCGACCTGCGTGTACTGCTGGATGTAGTCGGTGACCTCCTTCGTCAGCGTCTCGACGCCGATTGGCTCGCCGTAGCGGAGCTGGTTCACCTGCGCCCGCCGCCTGGCGAAGTCGATAAGCTGGCGGGCGTCTGCAACGTGCCCAGCCGAGGCGATGCCGATGTGGTCGTCGCCCTTGTGGATCTTCTCGAGGCTCGAGGGCTCCATCAGTGGCGAGCGAATGCGCTTGTCGACCGCCAGCACGACGCCATCGCTCGTTCGTACGCCGATACTCGCTGTGCCGCGCTTGACCGCCTCGCGGGCGTACTCGACCTGGTAGAGGCGTCCGTCCGGGGAGAAGATGGTGATCCCCCGGTCGTAGGCCTGCTGTTGGTTTTGTCCCTGCATAGTTACTGGAGATCGATGGTCGTCGCCCCCGCGAACGCGCCGTCACGCCGGACGTCGACGCGGCCGTCCCGCAGGACGGCGTCCGACTCGACGTTCTCGAACACGACGCTCCTGTGCCGCATTGATTCCGCTGCCCGTCCTAAATACTTTTCTTCACAGGCACGCACGGTGCCGGCGACGCCCCGGACCCTGAGTCCGAGCTCATGTCCGTCGACCTCCGTGACGCAGGCGAGGGCGGCCCGTGCCCGGTCGACCTGGCCGCGCCTGACCCGGACGACCGCCTCGCCCGTGCCGTCGCCGACCTCGAAGTGGAGGACGGACAAGTCCAGGCCTGCGTTCCCCACGTCACCGAGGAGGGCGCCGGCCGCGTCCCGGGCCCGCCGCTGGAAGTCCCCGCGAGAGATTGCCGCGTCGGGCCAGGTTTCGAGGCCGACGGCGAGGTACCGCCAGCGCGGTCGAAGGTGCTTGGGTAATCGCTTCACGGGTATCCTTGGAGGACCATAGGTTTCAACCCACGGGGATCCGGATTTCGGTCCCCGGACCAGGGCACAGCCCCGAATCAAGGCTCCAGCCCACGAACCATGGCTCGACCCGACGAACTATGACTCGACACCACGAACTATGGCTCGACACCACGACTCGGGGCCGAAGTCCGGGTGGCCCCCTGGCCAGGAAGACGTCGCCAGAGCCCAGGCAACCGGAGGTCAGTCCTAATTGCGGTCCCCTGGCTGGCGGTCCCCTGACTCCCCGTCCCCTGCCGAATCGCCGTCGGGTCGTCGCTCCGATGCGGCATCCGTCTCGTTTTCAGCGATGGCGTCCTCGACCGCGTCGGCCGGGTCCTCTTCCCCGTCCTCGGTGCCGCTGGTGTCCGTCGCGGCGCTCGCCTCGGGTCGCCCCAGTCGCACCCCGGGTTCGAGGAAGTCCTCCGACAGCCGCTCCCGATTGCGCTCCGCGAGTCGGCCCCACTCCGCGAGGCCGTCGGCGACCTGCTCCTCGGACAGGCCGACGACGGTCCCGAGCGCTGCCAGTTCCCGCGGTGCCCGCAGCTCCAGGTGCGTCCGTGGATCGCCACTCACAACGTAGGGAGCGTCAAAGGCCTCGATCAGGGACGCGAGTTTCTGCAGGCTGCGGACAGCCTCGACCCGGCGGTCCCCCGCTGCGGTCAGGACAGGGCGGAGGGAGAGTTCGAGCCGGACCCCGTTCTCGGCGGCCTCCTTTGCGATGACGTGGTTGACGTCGCCGTCGCCGAGGGTGGGATGGGCGATGACGTCCACGGCCGGCTGTTCCACGGCGAAGCGGTTGATGTCCGGGTCCCCGCCGTGAACCACGACGAGCTCCTGACGGGGCCGATGATTGCCGATGAACCCGCTGGCCCGGGATGGATCGGTCGCGCGGACCTCGACGCCGGTCACGATGTCGACGTCGTACCGCGAGGCGACCGCGGGCGGGTCGTAACTCGCCGGGTCGTCGCCGTGGTTCCGGACAACAATGCCCTCGTAGCCGAACTCGCTTGCGGTCAGGGCCAGACGGGCCACCGTCGAGTCGCCGTCAGGCCTGGCGTGGACTGCCTCGTAGGTCATGATTGTCGGCGGTCGCCGGTCATGTCATCTCGATACCGCAGGTCATCGCCTCATAGCTCCTCCAGTGCGCCGCGGGCGTTCTCGACAGCCGCCGCGTGTTTTGCGGGATATGCTTCGATCTTGGCGCGGAACGTGATGCCGTCGCCGAGTTCGACGTCGCCGACGGCGGCGGCCTGTTTCGAGAGACTCAGGTAGAGGTTGTTGTCCTCGTCGACCCGCTCCTCCAGTTCCTCGAGGACCGTCTGCCGCTCCGTAGTCGGCAACTCACCCAGCCTCCCCAGGATCGCCCGGACGTCGTCGGCGTTCTCGACCCGTGCCGAGAGCACGAGAATGGGCGCGCCGTGGTGACTCTCGGTAACCGTTCCCTCGATTTTGATGTCCTCGGGAAACAAAGTCCGAAGCGCCCGCAGCACCGTATCGTCGTCCTCGGTCGGGTGTGCGAACGCCCGAAGTTCGACGTAGTGGAAGGGGACCTCGGACATCGGCCGGTGCTCAGGCCTCGTTCTCGCCCGCCTCGTCCTCGCTCGAGCCTTCCCCGCCGGCCTCGTCATCGCCCGAGCCTTCCTCGCCAGCCTCCTCCTCGCTCGGGCCTTCCTCGCCAGCCTCCTCCTCGCTCGGGCCTTCCTCGCCGGCCTCGTCCTCGGCGGGCTCGAGGGAGTCCTCGGGAACGCCCTGTTCCCGCCCGTCCTCGAAGCTCACCGTGTAGGTCGCGTCGCCGAACATCGTCTCCACGACCTGCGTGATCGTGCCCTGCTGGCTGTCGTACTCGCTGTGTTTGTCGTGTAGCACGACCTCGTCGTCCTCCTCGAAACTCATACCGTTCCGGTAGGACCGGCCCGCGCATTAAGGGGACCGGTTCGGAGCGACACGCCGTTTGACATACCAGCCTCGTGGGACTCGCGGTCTGAGACTGGACCAGATCGACTCGCCCACACGGGGTGATCTTCGCGGGGACACCTCCCGCCAGTCACGAGGGCACTACCGGCGGAACATTTGCGAGCGAACACGTGCAGCTGGAGACTCGTGGCAGATGGCTTCGCGACGGAGCGTGCCAGAGATACTCGGGACCGACGTCTCGCACGGAGCTGGGGCCAGTCACTCCTGACAGATCACTCGCGAGGGAGCTAGCGATAGGCATTCGCCACGGGACACTCGCGTAAACGAGGTCGAAGACTTATGAGCCACTGGGACAAATTCCCCCGGTATGAACACCGGATACGGCCGCAAACGACGTCTCTCTTGGTCGAGGCGGTACGCAGTCCTCCCGCGAAGCCCCGGGCAATGACAACCGTCGACGAACTCTGGTACAAGGCCGACGAGGCCCGCCAGCAGGCCGAGCAGACCTACCACCGACTCGCCGAGAGCTACGAGGACTTCTTCGAGTTCGAAACTCGCAAACACGTCTCCCGGCGACGCTTCCGGACCGTCACGGAGCGAATCCGGGGCAACGGGGCGCCCTACGGCGCCCACACGATCGCCTACCGGGCAGACGGCCGTCTCGCCCTGGTCCGGCACGAGGGAGTGGGCCTCTGGGTCCTCCCGGGGGGCGAGAGCCACGACGGGGAGGCCTTCGACGAGGCCGCGAGGCGAGAACTCGGCGAGGAGGCCGGTATCGAGGGCGCTTACGACGGCCTGGGGATGCTCGGACGGGTCGACTTCCAGACCGGCGACCACTCCACCTGGGGCGTCCTCCCGGTCTTCGAGGCCCGGGCGCAGTCGACCGATCTCGATGTCCGGGACCCAGACGACGAGATCTCGGCGGCCCGCTGGTTCGACGAACTCCCCGAGGACACCCGGGACCGACGAGAACTCCTCGAGTGGCGGGATCGCCGCCTCGGGTGAGCGGGACAGAGCACGCGACGGGTCAGCCGCCGAATGACTCCCCGTCTCTGCGGTCGGCGCGGAGCCGTCGGATCGCGGCCCGTGCGTTGCCGGCATCGTAGCCGAGCAGGACCGATTCGCCGTAGGCCTCCGCCACTTCGATGGCGTGGATCAGGTTCTCGACGTCGACGTTCACGGCGTAGAGTTCGATCGCGAGTGGCGTCCCGAGCCGGTCGGCGAACCCGCTCGCGATGACCTCCAGCCAGTAGGTCGTGCCGTAGGCCGTGTCGTAGAGCGGAACGACGAACTCGTCGACGTGGGTCGCGAGCGCCTCAACGTCGATTCCCGACCGCCGCCGCAGGTGCCCGGGGTAGGGATCCGGGTACAGGGTCATGAAGAGATCGCCGGGCACGAGGTCCCGCGCGTCGGCGACAAACTCGGTTATCACGGACGCCCGCCACGCGACCCGGTCGTCGAACTCGCTGTCCTCGAACAGGCGGTCACAGCGCTTGCAGTGACAGTACTCCTCCCTCGGGAATCCCACGTCGTCGAGCCTGAGCTGGTCGTTTGCGGTCGCGGCGTCGGCGACGGTCTCGAGGAGGCCTGCCCGGTACTCGGGGTGGGTCGGGCAGACGTAGTCCCAGTCGAAGTACGGCTGGTCTCGCGTGGCGACTTCGCCGTCGGCGGTCACCGGAACCAGGGCTGGATCGGCTTCGGCCGCGGCGTTGTCACCGAAGCAGGACACCATGTTCACCGCGTCCGGGAGGGGCTCGGCGCCACGGCCGGTCACGTCCTTCACCTCGTAGAAGGCCAGGTCGAACTCGGCCCACTCGGTCTCCGCTTCGTTCCGCGTCACGACGCCATACATGCACCTGCCTTGTTGCGCGGGGACCGTAACTCGTTCGAGAAGGGGATCGCGGGTAATCGGAAGTCGATGCCACGTCCCGGCACCCCGGGCCCAACGACCGGCTCAATCCCGGACTACGATAGCGTACACGAGGGCGATGGCGGCCAGGGCGATGATGACCTTGAGTTTGCGAGACATCGTCGGATAGGAAACTCGGCGAGAGTAAAACAGTTCCGGGTAGTCCGATCCAGTCGGAGCCTTCGAGGGGGCGGGCTAGGCGATGTCTCGGCTGGTGTCGATCGAGACTTCCTCGACCAGGTCCAGCTTGATGACGTCCGTGGGTGCCCGACCGCCGCGGAACTTCGGAATCGAGAGCCTGTTTTCGAGTTCGTCCCCGGAGATCCCCGTCTCGAGTTCGAAGACGACGTCGGCGAAGTGCTCGGTCGTGTCCCTGAGCGGCGGCACAGCCCGGCCGTTCAGACAGTGGAGGATGCCGAGGCTGTTGGTGTTGATGATGTGGTTCTGGAGGTCGTTCATGAAGCTCCGGAACCGGGAGGGCGGTTCCTGGGATTCGAGGACGTCCAGGGGATCCACGATGAGATTCGAGGTCTGCGGGAGGGCACTCACGAGTTTGCCCGCGTTGTCAAGCGGGGCCTCTCCCGAGATGTGTCGGACCGTCGGGTCGCCGGTGTTTGCCGGCGTGTTCTCGATGCTGGACGAGACGGCTTCAGCGGTGCGGGATAGGGAGAGCCAGAGCGTTCCGCGCGTAGACGTGAGCTCGTAGAGCAGGAGTTCGGCCTGGCTGGCCGGGTCCGCGGCCAGTGCGACGATGCTCCCGGCCGGGAGTCCGCCATCGAGTTTGCGATCGAGGACGTCGATTCCGGTACGCAACCGCTTGGTCATTTACGGGCAGGAATTTGTGACTCACCCAATTAAAGATTCCGTCCGACGGGATCAACCCGGTAGATCTCTGACAGTTCTGGTGTGATCACTCGCTGGCTGCCAGGTCGGTCCCGACGGGCCCCTGGTCCGCGGTCCTGGCGACCGGTCTCCGGTCATCCCGCCGGACCGATTCCGTTCCGGATTCCCGTCGAGTTACCGACGGGGAGACCACGCTCGCGAGTGCCTCGAAGGCACCGCTGGTCGCCGCCGGACCCGACCCGGGGACCGCCGCGGTCATCGAACCGTCGAGATAGTCCGAGTCGGCGGGGAGTCGGATGACCGCCGGTGCCTCGACCAGCCGGCGGAGCCGATCGTCGTCCAGCCGAGTCGCCGCCGAACCTCGAGTCCGTCGCAGGAACAGACAGACGACCGGCGTGCCGAGTGTTCGACACATGGCCGCGGTCTTCGCCGCGTCCTGGAGGCTAGCCCGGGTGTCCGTCGAGACCACCACGGACCGGTCGGCTACCTGGACCGCTTCGGCGACGTCCGGCCCGGCCCCGGCCGGACAGTCGACGACGACGGGCCCCTTGTGGAGGGCGAGGCGCTGGAGTGCAGCGGCTGGCGAGTCGGCGGCCCCGCTCGCCACGATGCCGGCACCCTCGAGGTCGTGATCCGACTGGACGACGCTGGCGACCGCCGCGCCTGCGGCGATCGCGTCGAGCCCGGGATCCGCCGTCGCACCGACCCGGTCGTGGAGGTCGGGCATATCGACGTCCGCGTCCGCGACCAGCGGCCGGTGGCCGGCCCGGACGAGCGCCCGGGCGAGACCGCAGGCGGTCGATGTCTTGCCACAGCCACCCTTGCCGCCGGCAATCGCGAGCATGGGCAGCCGTGGTCCCGGCATCCGACAAGAACCTTCGGGCGCTCCGGGGGATTCAAGACGGTCGCGCTCGCGGTTCGTGCCAATGCGGCGAGACCACATCATCAACACGAAAAGCCTCTCCCGCGCGGACGTCATGGAGGTACTCGACCGCGCGAGCGAGTTCGCTGCCGATCCTTCGATCGCGGCGGGACGCCACGGGGGGACGCTTCTCGGGACGCTCTTTTTCGAGCCGAGCACGCGCACGAAAATGAGTTTCACGGCGGCGATCAAGCGCCTGGGGGGCGACGTTGTGGACATGGGCTCCGTCGAGTCCTCGAGCGTCACGAAAGGCGAGAGCCTCGCGGACACCGTCCGCGTGATCGAGGGCTACGCCGACGCCCTCGTGGTGCGACACCCGAGCGAGGGCTCGGCACGGATGGCCAGCGAGTTCGTCGACGTCCCGCTCATCAACGCCGGCGACGGCGCCGGCCAGCACCCGACCCAGACGCTGCTTGACCTCTACACGATCCGCGAGAACGCCGGGCTCGAGGATCTCACCATCGGGATCATGGGCGATCTGAAGTACGGGCGAACGGTCCACTCCCTGGCGTACGCCCTCTCGAAGTTCGGCGCGCGGCAGCACTTCGTGAGCCCCGAGAGTCTCAAGCTCCCCCGGAACGTCCGGTACGACCTCCACGAATCCGGCGCCGACATCCGCGAGCACACCGACCTCGAGGATGTCCTCTCGAGTCTGGACGTCCTCTACGTGACCCGGATCCAGGCAGAGCGCTTCCCAGAGGAAAGCGAGTATCGGGCCGTCGCCGGCGAGTACCAGATCGACGCCGAGACCCTCGAGGATGTCCAGGACCACTGTCGCGTCCTCCACCCGCTCCCCCGCGTCGACGAGATTGCCTACGACGTCGACGACACCGACCACGCCAGGTACTTCCAGCAGGCACACAACGGGGTGCCCGTCAGGATGGCACTACTCGACCTCGTCCTGGGGGGTGGGGCCTGATGACGGACCGCGAGATGCGCGTCAGCAAGATCGAGTCCGGCACCGTCATCGACCACGTCCCCGGCGGGCAGGCATTGAATGTGCTCGCGATCCTCGATATCCACGGAGAGACCGGCGAGGTGGTCTCGGTCGGGATGAACGTGCCCAGCGACCGCCTCGGACGGAAGGACATCGTCAAGGTCGAGAGCCGGGAACTCTCCGAGGGCGAGGTGGACGTCCTCTCGCTCATTGCCCCCGCCGCCACGATCAACATCATCCGCGACTTCGAGGTCGTGGACAAGCGCCGCCTCACCCGTCCCGAGGAGATCTTCGGGGTCTTCGAGTGCCCGAACCACAACTGCATCAGCACCGAGGACGAACCCGTCGACTCACACTTCGAGGTCCTCGACGACGGCGTCCGCTGTGTCTACTGCGAGACGATCATCCGCGAGGACCTCACGGCCCACATCCTCGTCTGAATCGTCGGGACGGCCCACAGCCTCGCCTGGCCGGTCGCGACGGCCCACAGCTTCATTGCGCCGCCAGGCAACCCACGTTCTCGGCTGACCTGGCGACACAGTCCGACTCGTTGCTTGCTTTCCAGTCCCACTCTCGGCCCTGGCTGCCCCGGCGACTATATTCCTGACTTGACCGAAACGAACATGTGGGCCTGTCGAGCAGTACACCTCAGCCATGGTGCTCGCCATCGTCGCCGGGTTCGTCGGCCTCGTGGTGTTCGTACTCCTGGTCGCGTACATAATCAGCATCTACAACGGCCTCGTCAGCCTCCAGAAGCGGGTTGACCAGGCCGGCCAAAACATCGACGTGTTGCTGAAGCAGCGCCAGGACGAACTGACGAAACTCATCGACGCCGCCCAGGAGTTCATGGACCAGGAGGAGGACGTCCTCGTACAATTGACCGAGGCCAGGGAGAGCGCCGAGCAGGCGAAGACGCCCACCGAGGAAGCCGAAGCCGACCACCAGATCCGCGGCGCGCTCGCGGACTTCCGCGCACGGGTCGAGGCGTATCCCGAACTCCGCTCGCAGTCGAACATGATGCAGTTCCAGGAGCGGATCGCGGACATCGAGTCACAGATCGCGGATCGCCGGGAGTTCTACAACTCGGCGGTTACGGAGTACAACACCCGTATCGAGCAGTTCCCTTACGTGATCTTCGCGCGCCAGCTCGGCTTCGACGACCGCGACCTATTTACGGCGACCGAGGAGGAAACCGCCGACGTCGACGTGAGCGAGGCCTTCGCCTGAGCGCATGTGCTCGCTCCTCGCAACCGCCATCGGGACCCTGCCAGTGTTGCAGTCCTCGAGTAGCGAGGACGATCCGTTCTTCCTCATCGCTGCCGGCTTCGTCGGGGGTCTAGTGGCGATATACTGGGGCTGGAGGCGGTATCGGCGGTACATGCTCGTCCGGGACACGCCCACCGAGAAGGTCCGATCGATGGCTGTGGGGCGGACGGAACTCGAGGGGACGGTCCGGGTTGACGAACCGCCCCTCGATGCACCCTTCACCGGCGAGGACTGCGTGTTCGCGACCTGGAGCATCGGGGAGTACAGGGACGATCCGAACGACGATGACCACGAGTGGCAGACCATCGCCTCCGGCGAGGACGCGATAGACTTTCATCTCGAGGACGACACGGGCAGAGTCCTCGTCCGGACGGGTGAACGAGACGCGGACGTGGACCTCTCCAACGATCACGAGCGGACCATCCACGTGGACGGACACGAGCGCCCGCCCCCGCCGGTCCAGGAATTCATTCACGGTGACCGCGAGGACTGGAACCTCTCGGAACTCCTCGACAATCCGGTGGATGCCATCACGGACGTCGTCTCGAGCGAGGGGACCGTCGGCTCCAGCTCAAACGACCGGCGATACATCCAGACCATTCTCCCGGTCGACCACCACGTATACCTCTTCGGCAGCGCACAACCCCGACCCGTGGACGAAGCAGCCGACCGGGAGCTGGGGGCGAACGAGGACCTCCTCGAGATGGTTCCGGACAGCGGGACGGGGCTCTTCCTCGTCTCCGACCGGAAGGAGGAGAAGCTGACGGACTACTACTCGACGATGGCCATTCTCGCTATCGTCGGTGGCCTCGCCGTCAGCGCCGTGGGCCTGTACTTCCTCCTCTCCTGGTACATCATGGCCTGAGTGCGGACTCGCCCCCGACCGGCAACTGACCGGACCGGCGGTACGTTTACCGCCCCGCTTCCCGTAGCTCCGGCCGTGAGGAGCAACGAGGGCCCTGGTTCCGAGTCCGGCGGGCAGGAGTCAGCCGCTCCCCCACCCGGTGGTCGGGAGTCGCTCGATGCCCCGCCCGGTGGTGGGGAGTCGCTCGATGCCCCGCCCGGCGAAGAGGGGGCGGGGACGGTGGTTCGCGAGGAGGGAGCGACCGATGTCCCCGAGGCGCAGGGCGCGGGGAAACCCCAGTCAGCGACCGACAGGCTCGATGCCGCTGCCGACGCGTTCCTGGCGGTCGAGGCCCGCCTCGGTTCGGCCGACGGCACCTGGCGGGCTATCGACGTCGAGGTGGTCCCCGCCGAAACCGTCCCGGAGGGCTACCCGCGGGCAGTCTCGACCCCCAAGGCCCTCGAACTGGTCCTCGAGGGTCCGGGGGGCGAGACCGAGGACTCGCTCTACCTCGAGTGTCCGGCCGACGGCGTCGTCGGGCCAGAGAGTGGCCTCGGGCGCCTGCTCGCGCGACTATCCATCCCGGCGGACCGGTTCGGGGACCTCCTCGGCGAGCCGATCCCCGTGGCGCGATCGGAGGGGGCGCTGGTGCTCGACCTCTCGAACCGGACCCGCCGCGGGAGCGACCGGGCCATCGTCGGCCTTCTCGGGGCAATTGCCGTGCTGGCCGCCGCTGGGGCGGCTGCACTGGTCGGCGCCGGCTCGCTGGTCGCCTCGCCGGTCGCCCTCCTTGTCCTCGGCGTCGTGAACTTCGTGGTGCTCCCGCTCGCGACCTATCTCGACGGCTGGCACCTCAGAACCACGACCCGGTGGCGCCACGCGCCGGGAATGTGGGCGCTGCTGGCCGTGCTCCCGGGAGTCAACCTGGTCACGACGGTGCTGTACCTGCTTTCTCGGCGAGCGGTACTGAACGGTCGGTGAATCGCCCCATCTCGCAGACTCGTTCCGGTGAATCGCCCCATCTCGCAGACTCGTTTCGGTGAATCGCCCCGGCTCGTTCCGGTCTGTCGCCCACGAGCGGACCGGCCGAAGCACAACAACAGGGTCCTGACGGGACCGGTCGTCGGTGTTACTCTTCGAGGCCCTCGGCGAGTTCCTCGGCGTCGATGTCGGCTTCCTCGAGAGCCGCCTCGACGTCGCCGCCGCCCGCGCCGCCCATGCCCATCATCCCGGGCATGCCCATCCCCATGCCCTCGATGATCTCCTGGACGACCACGCGATCGACGTCGAGCAGGTCGATGAGTTGCTGGGCGATCTGCTGTTTCCCCATCATCCACTGCTGATTCATCGTGAGCTGGGGGTCGGCGTCGATGTAGAGACTCTCCTTCTCGACGCCGACGACCTCGGTCTCGGGTTCGGGGGGTTCCGCCTCGCTTTCCTCGCCTTCTTCTTCCCCTTCTTCTGCGTCCGCACTACTGCCTTCGCTTTCCTCGCCTTCTTCTTCTTCCCCTCCCTCTGCGTCCGCACTACTGCCTTCGCTTTCCTCGGCTTCGTCTTCCTCGGCTTCGCTATCCTTTCTCTCCTCGTCGGGCTCGACGATCTGCTCCTCCTCGACGGTGTCCGTCTGGAACCAGACCTCGAGGTCGACGTCGAGCATCATCGAGAGGAGACCCTCGGCCTTCTCCTGGCGGTCGGTCACCTCGTCGACGACCGTCCACTCGTAGCGGATGTCCTCGCCGGCCAGCGGGTGGTTGAAGTCGACGCGTGCGCGGCCGCCGATGATGGTCTCCAGCCGCCCCTCCTCGCCCTCGATCTGGACCTGGGCGCCGGGATACCGGTCGTCCTCGGGGATCTTGTCCGCGCTCACCGTGCGTACCTGTTCCTCGTCGTAGGTGCCGAAGCCCTCCTGGGCCGTGACAACTGCGCTCCCCGAGTCACCGATCTCGCTCCCCACGATGTCCTCCTCGACGCTCTCGAAGATGTGTCCCTCGCCGAGGACGATGGTCCGGGGGGCGAACTCCTGGTCGGCCTCGATACCTTCCTCCTCGACGACGTCGGGGTCCGTGGTGTCGACGAGGTCGTCGCCCTCCACCGTCCGCGCGGTGTACTCGACCTCGACGAAGTCACCCTCCTGAAATCCGCTCGCTTCCTCCGCTTCTTCTAGTTCGGCTTCTTCCACTTCGGCTTCTTCCACTTCGGGTTCTTCTACTTCCGCTGCTTCTACTTCGGCTTCTTCTACGTCCCCCGCTTCGGCTACCTCCGCTTCGGACTCCTCGACGACATCTGGTTCGGCCTCCTCGGCCCCGGAATCGTTACTCATACCGTGTTCGACAGTCGTTCTGCTCTTAAGGACAACGTTTCGCACCGGGGCCCCACGACGAGGCGCCGGTCAGTCCAGCACAGACCGGAGTTTCGACAGCGAGAGATTTCGGCCGGAGACCGGGATGACGACGGTCTGTCCGGCAAACTCCTCGCCGGCCGCGAGTGCCGCTGCCACGGGTGCCGCGCTGGCTCCCTCGCAAAGGATCCCGTCCTCCCGGAGAAGCCACGCCATCGCGTCCCGCAGTTCGTCGTCTGTCACCAGGCGGAAGTCCGCGAGCCGATCCCGGAGGACCCGCGTGGTGAGCGCGAACGGGACGCTGGTCGCGAGGCCCTCGGCGAAGGTCTCCATCCGGTCGTGGGCCGCGAGCGTGTCCGCCTGCCAGGCCCGGTACATTGCCGGTGCCGCTGCCGACTGGACACCGATCACCGCTGCCCCACCGAGGTCGCCCACCGTCAGGCAGTAGCCAGCGGCACTGCTGCCGCCACCCACCGGGGTCAGCACAACGTCAACCCCCGGCAGGTCCTCGAGCACCTCGAGGCCCGCGGTGGCGACGCCCGCGACCAGCGCCGGCTCGTTCCCGGAGTGGACGTACCGCAAGCCCTCGTCGGCGGCAAGCGCTTCGGCGTGCTCGCGGGCGTCGTCGAAGGTGTCCCCGACGCGGACGACCTCGGCACCGAGCGCCTCGATCGCGCCGGCCTTCTGCGGGTTGGCGTCGGCGGGAACGCAGATCGTGACCGGCACGTCGACCTCGCGGCCGGCGTAGGCGACGGATTGCCCGTGATTGCCGGTACTCGCGGCGACAAGCCCGACCGCCCGAAACTCGGCCGGGAGCCACTCGGTGAGGGTCACCCCGCCGCGAACCTTGAACGCACCCGTCGGCAGCGTATCCTCTCGCTTCAGGTAGACCTCGGCGTCGAGTTCGGCAGACAGCGCCGCCGAGCGCACGAGTGGCGTCCGCGGGAGGTGCCGGGCCACGACCCCCCTCGCGTCGTAAACGTCACTGATTTCGGGCGGCGTCAGGTCGTGGTAGGAAAATATCGTGGTCTCGTCGGGGGAGGCCACCGGATCGTAGTCCGCGGTCATGGCGACGCCTCCGCCGGGAGGGATAAAAAGCTCCGGTCGAATCCCGCACAGTTTTTGCCCGGTCCCCCGACCTCTGGGTATGTACGAGGTGGAGGTCAAGGTCGAGGCCGACCACGGGGCGGTAGGAACCAGCCTGGCCGACCTCGACGCCACGAGACTGGGGGTGGTCACGCAGGCCGACACGTACTTCGACGCGCCCCACAGGGACTTCGCACAATCGGATGAGGCGCTTCGGCTGCGGCGGGAGGTCGAGGAGGGAGGTGACGGGGCAGCGCACGGCGACGTGGACAACGACCACGGACCGGCGCACGGCGACGTGGACAACGACGACGGACCCGCGCACGGCGGCGAGCACAACGGCGACGGAGCGGCGCACGGCGGCGAGCACAACGGCGACGGAGCGGCGCAGGGCAAGGAGGACAACGGCGACGGAGCGGCGCAGGCCAAGGAGGACAACGACGACGGGGAGGATGACCCTGCGGAGGTCGAGTCGCGAGGCGCGACGGTGGAGGGACTGGCGGAGCGATCCGATACAACGACGATCACCTACAAGGGACCGCTCCTTGACGAGGAATCCAAGACCCGCCGGGAGGCCGAGACTACCGTCGGGGACGCGGAGCAAATGCGGGCTGTTCTGGGCGGGCTCGGCTTCGAACCGGCGGCGACCGTCAGAAAGCGACGCCGGCGGTTTGCCTACGAGGGCTACACGATCTGCCTGGACGACGTCGAGGAACTCGGCCAGTTCGTCGAGGTCGAACGGACGGCCAAGTCCGTTACCGAGGCCCGTGAGGGCGCCTACTCGGTCCTCGAGGACCTGGGACTCGATCCGGCCGACGGAATCCGGACGTCGTACCTGGGACTCCTTCTCGATGGCGGGGAGAATGCCAGCGAAGAGCCCTCCGGGTGACCGTCCGAGGGGCCTGCGGGGACCCATTACCGAGTTCGCCAGCGAGGGGACCGAGCCCAGCGAGGAACTCGGTGGCGACGCCGATGGGGAGAATGGATAACCTCAACTCATATATCGGCGCAAAAAGGTTTCCGAAAGTTATACTGGGGCCGGTAGCCAAGCCCGACCCAACGATGACCGAGCGGAACATTCACGTCCAGGGGGCGGTCGGGGAGGCGGTCGAGGATCAGGCGATCGAGATCGTCGAGCGGAAGGGCCTCGGTCACCCCGACTCCATCTGTGACGGCGTCGCAGAGGCCGTTTCGCGGGCCCTGGCGGAGATGTACCTCGACCGGATGGGGCGGCTCCTGCACTTCAACACCGACGAGACGCAACTGGTCGCGGGCACCGCCGCGCCGGCCTTCGGCGGCGGCGAGATGCTCGAGCCGATCTACCTCCTGGTCGTCGGCCGGGCCACGAAGCGCTTCGAGGGTCAGAAGTTCCCGGCGGAGACTGTCGCACTCGATGCGGCCCGGACCTACCTCGAGGAGAACTTCCCGTACCTCGACGTGGGCTCGGACGTGATCGTCGACGTCCGCCTGGGCGAGGGCAGCGGCGACCTCCAGGACGTCTTCGGCGACGAGGGCGCGGTCCCGATGGCTAACGACACGAGCTACGGCGTCGGCCACGCGCCCCTCACCGAGACCGAGCAGGTCGTCCTCGAGACCGAGCGACGGCTCAACGGTGAGTACAGCGACGAGCACCCGGTCGTCGGCCAGGACGTGAAGGTGATGGGCAAGCGCGAGGGCGACCGCATCGCCGTGACCGTGGCGGTCGCGATGGTCGACCGCCACGTGCCAGACATGGCCACCTATGAGGATGCGGTCGAGGACGTCAGAGAGTACGTGACCGATCTCGCCGGTGACTACACCGACCGGGAGGTAACGGGCCACGTGAATACGGCGGACAACCCCGCCGAGGGCTCGATCTACCTCACGACGACCGGCACGAGCGCCGAGCAGGGCGACGACGGGTCCGTCGGGCGGGGCAACCGCGCAAACGGGCTCATCACGCCCAACCGGCCGATGAGCATGGAGGCCACCAGCGGCAAGAACCCGGTCAACCACATCGGGAAGATCTACAATCTCCTCTCGACGGAGGTCGCTCAGGCGGCCGTCGAGGAGGTCGGGGGGATTCGCCAGTTGCAGATCCGCCTCCTCAGCCAGATCGGCCAGCCGATCGACTATCCTCACGTCGCCGACGCGACCGTCGTGACGGACAACGGCACCACCGTCGAGGAGGTCAGCGACGAGATCGCGGTGGTCGTCGACGACGAACTCGCTGGCGTCACCGACATCACCCAGCGCGTCGTCGACGGTGAACTGACGACGTTCTGATCGTCGATCCGTCCGCCGATGCCTGATGCGGTCGGGGAGCCGCCTGAGGGGGTGCCGCTCCCATCTGCTCGATGGCCCGCCGAGCGCGCGCCGATGGCCCGCCGAAGGCCGACCACTCGCCTGCCGAAGGCCGACCACTCGCCTGCCGAAGGCCGACCACTCGCCCGCCCAGGGGCCACCAGTCAACACGCCAACAGCGCACCAGTTACCCGATGATCGCCACAGATCGGGGGGAGACCTCCCGACACAGACTTGTGTGCTAGCCCGGTACGACCAGGTATGCACCCACCCGGGGCCGACACCGTGCTCGTCCGTCACGGCGAGATCGGCACCAAAAGCGACCAGGTCCGCCGGTCGATGGAGGGGCGCCTCCGCGACAACCTGGCCGCCGCCCTCGCCGAGCGGGACCTCCCGGGCACCGTCGAGCGCGAGCGGACCCGCCTCTACCTCGAGACCGATCACGGGGCCGTCGAGGCCGTCACCAACGTGGCTGCAGCGACCTTCGGCGTCGTTTCAGCAAGCCCTGCCGTCGTCGTTCCCCCGAGGGTCGACCCGATCGCGGACGCGCTCGCCGACGTCGCGGCTGACCACTACGACGAGGGGAGCTTCGCCGTCCGTGCTCGTCGGGCAGGCTCCTCCGAGGTCCATCCATTCTCCAGCCGCGACCTCGAGGAGGCCGGTGGCGCGGCCGTCTGGCGGGCCGGCGAGGCGGCCGGCGTCGAGCCCGATGTCGACCTCGAGGACCCCGATCACACGTTCCACGTCGAGTGTCGGTCCGAGGCGGCCTACGTCTTCTGCGAGAAACGCCCGGGGCCCGGTGGCTACCCGCTCGGCGTCCAGGAGCCACTCGTGGCTCTCGTCAGCGGTGGCATCGACTCTCCGGTCGCGGCCTACGAGGCGATGCGCCGGGGCGCGCCGGTGATCCCGCTCTACATCGACCTCGGGGACTACGGCGGCGCCGATCACCGATTGCGGGCCGCCGAGACCGTCCGAACGCTCTGGGACTACGTTCCGGGCACGGAGCCGGCGATGCTCGTCGCCCCCGGTGGCGATGCAGTAGACCGGCTCGTCGCCGAGATGGACGCTGCCCGGATGCTCGGCCTCCGGCGGTTCATGTATTGCGTCGCCGAGGACGTCGCCGAGGCCCGGAGCGCCGTCGGAATCGTGACCGGCGAGGCTATCGGCCAGAAGTCGAGCCAGACGACGGCGAACATGCGCGTGACCGCGGCGGCGACCGACTACCCGATCCTCCGCCCTCTTCTCAGCCGGGACAAGACGGCCATCACCGAACGAGCCCGCGAGATCGGGACCTTCCAGGACTCGACGATCAGTGCCGGCTGCAACCGCGTCGCCCCCTCGCTGCCGGAGACCGCCGGCACGCTCGCCGACATCAAAGCCGCCGAGCCGGCGGACCTCGTCGACCTCGCCGCCGAGGCGGCGGAGGCGGCGGAGTGGGTCTCGGTCTCGGGCGACGGGCCGGCCCGGAGCGAGGAAGCGCGGGTGGCCGGCGACCGGTCGGAGACTGACGATCCAACGAACAGTGTCGGTCGGGCGAGGGAGCCCCCGGCCGACCCGCCGCCAGAGTCCTGATCCGCTGGCTGAGGGAGGCAAGGAGGTCGAAGCAGGACGGAGTCAGAGAGGATCCGGTGGCCAGAGGCGTAACCGCTATCCCGGAGCCCCGTGTGGCTCGGGCCATGACGCAGGTCTGTTTTGTGGGCGACCCGGAGATCAACCTCCGGTACGAACTCCTCTCCCGGGAGACCGCGCGGGACGCCCTCCAGACCTACGACCTCGGAACGCCCTTCCACAACAGCATCGGCGTCGAGACGGTGAGTCTGGGTGCGGCTGTCGCGCTGACCAATGACCTGAACTGGTACATCGTGCGGTTCGTCGCGGACGTGCTCGTATACGACCCCTCGGTCAGCGAGTCCGAGTGGCTCTCACGCGACCTCGCGACGGCCATCCGGGATGACGACGTGGCCCACGAGGAGAGCGGCCGCTTCCTGAAAATATACGGTCTCGAAGGCGACCACGGGGGTACCGGTGGCGACGGCGGTTCGTCCCCGGAAGCCGACCGCGAGATTGCGAGCGAGGGCGAGGAGGTGGAGGAATCGCCCATCACTACAGGGCCGTCCGGTGGAAGCGAGGAGGGGTCAGCCATCGATTCGGGGCCCCGGATCGGGGCGGAGGAACCGCCTCGCCTCGTCGAGCCGATGTACGTCACCCGGACCGGTCCCACGGTCCCGGAGTACGACCTCAGGAACGTCGAGAACACGCTTGTCGTCCGGGTGACCGAGGACGAGTTCGGGGCCTGACCGGCTGGGGGGCAGTGGAGAAAGGGCGGGACGCGCTACAGCAGTGGAGGGCGAGAGAGTGGGGGCGCTGAGACAGCAAATGGCGACCGTACTGGAAGGTCCGTAACGAAGTGTCGGACTGTCGGAGAAAGGGTCCGGCGGGAAGGTGGAGCCGCTCAGTCGAACAGCCCGGTGGACATGTATCGCTCCCCGGAGTCCCAGAAGACCGTCAGCACGAGCGGCTCTTCGCCGGCGTAGTCTCCCGATTCCCGCCGCCGTTCGGCGACCCGCTTGGCGGCCAGGTTCGAAGCCGCACTCGACTGGCCGACGAGGATGCCCTCCTCGCTCGCGAGGCGACGGCACTCGGTTTCGGCGGCGTCGATCGTGACCGTCTCGACGTCGTCGAGGAGCGACGTATCGAGATTGTCGGCCACGAAGCCAGCGCCCATGCCCTGGAAGTCGTCACTGCCCGCCTCCTCCCCGGAGAGGACGGCGTTTTCCGCGGGCTCGACGGCGACGATCGCGAGGTCGGGAACGGCCTCGCCGAGGCGACGTCCGGTGCCGGAGATGGTACCGCCGGTGCCCACGCCGGCGACGAAGGCGTCGGGTGTCCGGCCGTCTAGTTGCTCGAGGATCTCGGGGCCGGTGGTCTCGTAGTGGGCCTGGGGGTTTGCGGGGTTCTCGAACTGGTGCATCTGGACGACCCCTGGCTCGGCGGCGAGTTCGTCCGCACGCTCGCGGGCGTCGCCGATCTCGCCCTCGACCAGTTCGATGTCCGCGCCGTAGGCGCGCATGATTTCCCGGCGCTCGGGCGACTTCGAGGCCGGCATGACGAGGGTTACGTCGTACCCCCGCGTCGCACCGACCATCGCCAGGCCGATGCCGGTATTCCCGCTGGTCGGCTCCACGATCGTGTCCCCCTGGCTCAGGTCGCCGGCCGTCTCGGCTGCGTCCACCATGGATAGGGCCGGTCGATCCTTCGCGGACCCGCCCGGGTTGAAGGATTCCACCTTGGCCGCGACGGCCGTACCCGCCGGCGCTTCCACCTCGACGAGCGGTGAGCCGATGGTTTCGAGGATGCTGGCCTTCATCGCGTCCCCGTAGCG
>JAZKTI010000214.1:0-4584 GCA_036625635.1 Haloarculaceae archaeon | reverse complement strand
CCGGCTCGGGCGGCTCGCCGGTCGTCGCGAAACACCTCAAGCGCATCTACACCGAACCCGTCTACGGGCTCGGCATCCTCCCTGGGGGTGACGAAGGGGGGATCTACACGCTCAACGCCGCCAGGTCCTTCCAGACCTTCGTGCGCGAGGTGGACAACCTCATGGTCTTCGACAACGATGCGTGGCGGAAGACTGGGGAGTCCGTCGAAGGCGGTTACGAACAGATCAACGACGAGATCGTGCGACGCTACGGCGTGCTCTTCGGCGCCGGCGAAGTCTCTGCGGGGGACAACGTGGCAGAGAGCGTCGTCGACTCCTCCGAGATCATCAACACCCTCTCTGGCGGGGGCGTCTCCACGGTTGGCTACGCCGCCGAAACCGTCGAAATGGAGGACAGCGGCCTCCTCTCGAAGTTCAAGGGCAGCAGCAGTGACGACCAGATGGAGACGGCGAACAACACGAACCGCATCACCTCGCTGGTCCGCAAGGCTGCACTCGGCCGGTTGACCCTGCCCTGCGAGATCGACGGGGCCGAGCGGGCGCTGCTGGTCGTCTCCGGACCGACGAAGGCCCTCAACCGCAAGGGCATCGAGCGGGGGCGGAAGTGGCTGGAAGAGCAAACCGGGAGCATGGAGGTTCGTGGCGGGGACTACCCGATCCACGAACCCAACGTGGCTGCCTCGGTACTCCTGTCCGGCGTCCACGACGTGCCTCGTATCAAGGAACTCCAGCAGGTCGCCATCGAGGCCCAGGAGAACATCGAGGACATCCGCAAGGAGAGCGAAGATAATTTAGAGGAGTTGGTCGAAGACGAGGGAGATGAGTTGGATCCGCTCTTCTGAGGGCGCCATCCTGGGCGTACTGCTCGTCATCTCGTTCGCGGCGGTCGGGACAGCCGTTGCTTACGAGGTTTCGGCCAGTTACCCCGAGGAGGCAAAAGTCGGTAGCAGTGTCACGCTGAACGCAACCATCGAGTCACCCTTCGCTGACGACAATGGCCCACAGGAGTGGACCGTCGTCGGCGAGACGGACCTCGATAACGCGAACTGGCAGATCCGAACCGAGAACGTCGGTGCCGAGAACGGCCTCTCGGTCGATCAGGGGGACTCGATCTCCAAGACGATCTCGGCCGAGAACGGCACGACCGCCGTCGTGGTGGAGGTGAGCGGCACCATTCCGGACGCCGCCGGGACATACAGTTACGCCAACCAGGCTAACGTCACCGCGCTGACGGTCCACCAGGAGGTCGAGGGGAGCATTCAGCAGTCCGACTCCTGGGCTGTCTTACAGTACACGGACAACAGCAGGGCCGCCCGGCAGGCCATCGACGCGGCGATCCAGGCGGGCGCCGAAGACGCTACGGAGGAGTCCGAAAACGCACTCGACAATGCGGTCGAGTTCTACAACGGCGGTAACTTCGACAAGGCCATCCAGAACGCGGAGGACGCCGAGAGCATCGCGGAGCAGAACACCGGCGGGCCGTCGATGCTACTCGTCGGCGGTGTGCTCGTCCTGCTCCTGATCGTGATCGGAGCTGTGGTGTACGTCTACCGCTCGAACCAGAGTTCCGGCCACAAGCTACAGTAGGGGGATGCGACTCCTCGTGCCGTTCGACGCACTGGATCCGAACACGAGGCTCGATCCGGTGCTGGCCGACTCCGACCGGGCGGCACTCGCCGGGTGCATGTTGAGCGACGTGATCGCGGCGAGTCGGGCAGCGGGAGCCAGACCGACCGTTCTCTCGACGGAGGCCGTGGACTGTGATGCGCCGGTCGAGGTCGACGAGCGGCCGCTCACGCCGGCGGTCAACGACCAACTGGCCGCCGCCACCGGTCCGGTCGCGGTCGTCATGGCGGACCTGGCGCTGGCGACCGGTCGGGTTCTCGCGGATCTGTTTGCCGCAAGCGGCGACGTGGTTCTCGCACCCGGCCGCGGAGGCGGGACGAACGCGATCGTGGCCAGACACCCCGACTTCCAGGTCGACTACCACGGGGTTTCCATCCGGGACCACCTGGAGGCGGCCCGAACCTGCGGCGCCAGCGTCCGCGTCGTCGACTCCTTCCGGCTCGCCGTCGACGTGGACGAACCCGCCGACCTGGTCGAGGTCCTGCTCCACGGCGCGGGTCGGACCGTGACCTGGTTGCGCGAGGCCGGGTTCGCAGTCGACGTCGTAGACGGCGAGCCGGTCCTGGCGAGGCCCGACGACTGAGCCGCTCCCTGGCCGCCTCGGCAGAAGCGGGGAGACATGATACCGAACTGAGCAAGGATTTTTGTTGATCGCGGTGTAATACATGGTTGCACGGGCCGACCCGTGCACAGGGTACGTGACTCGCGCCGCGCACCCGCTCGTGCCAGACACCGCTCATGGCACCGGGGTCCGGCCCCAGCACATGGCTGGATTCCCACTTTTCGAATCGACAGTGCCCGCCAGTTACCGGTTCCCGGACGCCTTTGAACGTCGGGATGCGATACGCGTACCGTGATCCCTGGCGCAGCCGCCTACAGTCTCGACCTCGATGTGGACGAGTCCGCCGTCGAGTCGCTGCTCGAGAGTACTCCGGCGGACGTGGACCCCCCGAAGAGGCTCACCTTCGCCAGGAACGTCTTCGTCCCGCTCACGACGGCCTGCCGGTATACCTGCACCTACTGCACCTACTTCGACCCCCCCGGCGAGGCCGACCTGCTCTCGCCCGCGGACGTTCGACGAATCCTCCGACAGGGGGCCGCGGCCGGCTGTACGGAGGCGCTGTTCACGTTCGGCGACGAGCCCGACGACCGCTACACGGCCGTCTACGACCAGCTTGCCGAGTGGGGCCACGACACGATCCACGAGTACCTCCGGGAGGCCTGCGAGATCGCCCTCGAGGAGGGGTTGTTGCCCCACGCGAACCCGGGCGACCAGACCCCCGACCAGATGGGCCTCGTGGCCGACGTGAACGCCTCGATGGGGGTAATGCTCGAGACCACCGCCGACGTCGACGCCCACGCCGGCCCCCGCCGCAAATCCCCGGGCCAGCGCCTCAACACCATCCGCACGGCCGGGGAGCTCGGGGTGCCGTTCACCACCGGGATCCTCGTCGGCATCGGCGACGCCCCTCGTGACCGGGCCGAGAGCTTGCTGGCGATCCGCGACCTCCACGATCGCTACGGCCACGTCCAGGAGGTCCTCGTGCAGCCGGTCGTCGCAAACGACCGCTGGGACGGCGGCACGCCGGCCCTCGAGACGCTCCGGCGGACGACCGCGATGGCCCGGGCCGCCCTGCCGGAGACGGTCTCGGTCCAGGTCCCACCGAACCTGGCGCCCGTCGAGGACCTCGTCGACTGTGGCGTCGACGATCTCGGGGGCGTCTCGCCGGTCACCGACGACCACATCAATCCCGACTACGCCTGGCCGGCCGTCGACCGCCTCGCGGACGTAGCTGACGCCGCGGGGCTCCCCCTCGTCGAGCGCCTGCCCGTCTACCAGCGCTACCTCCCGGCGTCGCTCCGCGGGGCGGCCTTCGAGGGGACGCCGGCTGCCCCGCCGGTGGGCGGCGGGGACTGGGTTTCAGCGCGGATCCGCGATCGCCTGCGCGCGGCCGACGACGCGGCTGAGCGCTTCCGGCGCGTTCGCGAGGGCGCCTCGCTTGCGTAACCGGTGGGTCGAGGGGTTGCTCACTGATAGCGAAGGACAATCGCTCCCCGGCCGGGGGAAGGTCGAAACGCGGCGATCAGTACACCACAGAACCGGGCGGCTCGGGGGCCTACGGACCACCGGTCATGGGTGTGCCGTCCGCACGGGGTCCCAAAACGGGACCGTAGGGCGGGCGGGTCGACCCGATTCGGCGTCGCTCGGTGTAATCGGTCGACCGTTCCACGGGGACCCGCCCGATCGACCGGATCATCTCGACGTACTCGCCGACCGAGCGCATCTCGCCGAACTCGCCGCCCGCACGCTTGGTGATCTCCTCGGAGAGGATCGTCCCCATGAAGTCGTCGGCCCCACAGGAGAGCATCTTCAGGCCCTGCTCGTCGCCGTACTTGACCCAGGAGGACTGCACGTGGTCGACGTTGTCGAGATAGAGGCGCGAGACCGCGATCATGAGTTCGTCCTCGTCGGTCGTCGCCCCGCCGTCGACCATGCCGCGATCGGCCAGGGGCGTGTTCGCGTGGACGAACGAGAGGGGGACGAACTCGGTGATCGCCCCGGTCCGGTCCTGGAGGTCGCGAATCACGTCGAGGTGTTCGACCCGGTGGGCCTCGTTCTCGACGTGGCCGTACATGATCGTCGCGGTCGTTGGGAGCCCGACTGCCGCCGCGGCCGCCATGGCCTCGACCCACTCGTCCGTCCGGATCTTGCCGGGACAGATGACCTCGCGAACCTCGTCGACGAGAATCTCCGCCGCAGTGCCGGGAACGGAGTCCAGTCCGGCAGCCTGTAGCCGGCCGTAGACGGTCTCGTAGCCCCAGTTGGTCCCCCGGCGGGCGTGGTAGGCCTCTTCCGGGGTCATCGAGTGGACGTGGACCTCGTCGACGGACATGGCCCGGAGCTGCTCGGTGTAGGTTCCGGGGTCGATCTCGTAGGCCGACGCGGGCGTGTAGTTC
>JAZKTI010000213.1:0-4592 GCA_036625635.1 Haloarculaceae archaeon | reverse complement strand
CGGTGGAGACAGAGGCGGTGGAGACAGGGGCGGTGGAGACAGAGGCGGTGGAGACGGCGGCAGCCGAGGCCGCACCGGCCGAGACGGGAAGCGGCGGCCCGGCAGCCGACGGCGAGGAAGCCGATGAGCCAGCTGGCGGTGCCGTCGAGGCCGGCGGCGCGCAGGCACCCGCCGAGTTGGCCGCGGCGGGGGGCGGTGGTCAGGCGACGGTCCGCGAGGAAGAGCCAGCAGCGGACGCTGACACGCTGGCCGATCACGTCGCGGCCGTCATCGACCGGCGGTCGGGCACCGTCCGTCTCCTCGACGGGGAGTCGACGGTCCTCGATACCGCCCCCGCCGGTGACGCCGTCGGGACCGTCGAATCGGCTGATCCCGCCCCCACGACCGTTGTCGTCGACGCGGCGCTCACGCAGGCACTCCTGGACGTGGGTGCACAGCGCGGCGTCGAGCAGGTGGTGGCCCGCGGGGAGGGCGATATCGTAAAGCGCCCGACGGCCCTCCGGATCAGGTCGGCCGACGAGTTTTGAGCGGCTGGGGCGGGGTCAGCTCGTTGGTCTGCCGGCGTTCCGGTTCCGCTCACCCGGATTCAATCGAGTTCACGGCCCGATTCAGTCGCTTCCCCTGCCGTCACGTGGTTCAACCGGCGAGGTCGTCCAGGCGACGTTCGAGCAACAGTCCGTCGGCGTTCTCATAGTGGTCCGGTCGCCGTTCGACCAGTTCGAAACCCTGGGCCCGGTAGAACGCCCTCGCGCGGTCGTCGTCGGCCCGAACCGTGAGTCTAATCACCCCGTGGCCGGCGGTCGCCAGTTGCTCGAGGAGACCCGTCATCAGCCGCGTGCCGTGGCCCTCGGACTGGCGGTCGGGTGCGACGGCGAACTCGGGGACGTAGGCCGGCGCGTCGGGGGCCGCGAGGGCCAGCGCGTAGCCGATCGGTTCCCCGTCGACGACCACAAGGAACACCGCCTCGCCCTCGAGAGCCGATGTCAGGAGGCCGGACCACGGGTCGGTCAGGGCGGCCGACTGGATCCTCCGGCACCGATGCAGGTCGTCGGCGGTGGCCGGTCGGATCTCGCTCATACCGGGACGATGCCCAGGGCGGTTGCCAGGGCTGCCGCGAAGACGGCGGCCGAGAGCGTCGCCAGGAGGTTGACCCCCTGGTTCCCGAGCAGCCACCCCTCAAGGAGTGCCCCGAGGAGGCTATCGACGGTCATCCCGACCAGGCCGGCCAGGAGGATGACGAGCGAGCCGCTCGCGCCGACGCTGGCCACGAGTCCAACGCCGAGGAGCGCAACCACACCGGAGCCGACCACCCCGGCAACCTCGCCCTGCCAGGTGACGGCCCCGTCGGTGCCAGGTTCGGCGACCCGGAAGGTCGTGATCATCCGGGGGCGATCGTATAGACCGCCGATCTCGCTGGACAGAGTGTCCGCCAGCGCGGCCGCGAGCGAGCCCGCGAAGGCGAAGAGGAAGAGCTCGCGGGAGAGGGCCAGATCCTGGCTGGCAGCTGCGGCCAGGACCGCGAGCAGGGCCACGAGGCTGTTCGCGAGGACGTTCCCCGTTCCGCGGGCGCCCTCGTTGGGCTCCGCGATACCGCGAGCAAGTTTGTCGTCGTAGGCGTACTTCGTCGAGAGGCCACCGATACCGAAGAAGGCGACGAGCATGGCGAACCAGCCGTAGTCACCCAGCACAAGGGTGAGGAGGGCGAGGAGGACCCCCGTCAGCATCCCTGGGAGCGAGGCCGTTTCGAGCCGGAACGAGAGGAGTCCCAGCGCGGCGGTCGCGGCGAGAGCGACGCCGATCCGGGTCGAGGAGGCGGTCACCTCGAGGCTGGCGAACAGCCAGAGGAGGAGCGCCACCGTGACCATCACGAGCGGGTCGTCCCGCTGAAAGAGGGCCTCCCGGAGCAGGGCCGCGAGGAGGGCACCGCTGGCGGCGATGAAGGCGAACACCTCGACGGCGTCGGACGAGCCCACAGGTTCCGCGACCGCGATCTGACCGAGGAGGGCGGCGAGGAAGCCCACGAGGACGAACCCGCCGGTCGCGAGGACCGGTTCCGGCCGGCGGGTGCGAACGAGCATGCCCCCGAGGTTACCCCAGGCCAGCAGGACGACCGCGGCGACGTAGACCTGGGACGGCAACCCGAACTGGACCGCGAGGATGGCCAGACCGGCGGCGGCGAGGGCGAACCCCGCGAGGCCGTAGAGGGTTCCGTCGCGGCGGTCACCGGGGCGCGCGAAGAGTTCGAACACGATGGAGTCCGGTTTCACCCCGAGGGCGATGGCTCCGACGAGGAGGAACGGTCCGGCCGCCGCCACCGTCGCGAGGGCCGGTTCCTCAACCCGGCCGGTAAAGGGGACCGCGAGCGAGAGGCTGCCGACGAGCGCGAATCCCGTAGCCCGCCGGAGAGTCGACGTCACTAGTCCCGGGGTATTGGGTATGCCCACTTCCCCCTTTCGGAGTGTTGGGGCCAGCGGCCGACGGCCAGCCGCGTCCCCTCGCCGATCGGCACTGGAGGCGTAAGGGGTATGACATGGCCTCCGGTAAGATCCGGTGTGGACCTGTACGACGCCTACCTCTCCCTGCGGTTGCGCCTGAGCGACGCGCCGCTGCCCAAGCGGGTTGCCCTCGTCATCACCGAGCGAGACCTGCTCGAACGGGGTGCCTACGAGACGATGGCCGAGTTCTTCGGCTGGGCCATCGACCTGGGTGCCCACCAGATCGTGGTCTACGTGAGGGTCCTCGACGAGGGGGCTGTCCCGACGCTCCGCCGACAGTTCGAGGCGGTCGAGGCCCCCGTCCCGGTCGCGGTCCGGTCCCCGGACGACGACGAGCAGGCCGACGCCCCGGTTCAGGTAAGTCTCGGTCTCGGGGGCAAGCACGAACTCGCGGGCGCAATCAGGTCCCTCGCCGCCGACGTCGCCGACGGGGATCTCGATCCCGAGGACATCGACCCCGAGACCGTCGAGGACCGACTCGTCTTCCCAGTCGCTCCCGATCTCGTCATCAAGACCGGCGCCGAGCGGCTCTCGGACTTCATGATCTGGCAGTCGGTCTACGCCGAACTGTACTTCACCGACGTCAACTGGCGGAACTTCCGACGGCGGGACTACCTCCGGGCGCTGCGGGACTACCAGCAACGGCAGCGGCGCTTCGGCCGATGAGAGGCGGGGGGCGCTGGATGCGCGTTGCAACTGTGTGACAGGGGCCCCAGACAGTGAGAGAATGCTGCCACCCCACAGTGAGAGGAGAATAGGAAGACCTGCGTGAATGGGGGGACCGCGGGCACCGGATGGCACTCGAGTGAGTCGGCCGAGGAGTGCAACGTGGATTGGGTGGTACGTCGAGACCGATAACCCACGTGTGAATGTGCCAACCATGGACTGATTCCAACTGTAGGATCCCTCTACGCCGGCCGTCGGGACTGTATACAGTTGTGTACCCAGACCATTTTTCTAGAAAGTTTCTGACTTGTCTATAGCAATGTCTCACTCATTTTCTTAACTTGCCTCCGATAGTCTTATTATAATGCCAGACCTTCATAGACTATGGGGTTGCTTACAGACACCAAAATAAACTCGAACCTCACAACCGTTCCAGAAGCGGTCAGGAACTACCTCACCCTCGAGTCTGGGGATCGGATCGAGTGGTACGTCGAGGATGCCAACGTGGTTGTGCGGCGGAAGGGCGGCCGGCCGGGAAGTGCGGACGCCCAATCGGCCACAGAGAAGCCAGGCGAGGAGCCAGCGAGCCGGGAGGGGAGCTAATTGCAGACCTCGATGTCGGTCAACGGACAGCACGGCCTGCAGGGACGGCGACAGGCCGTCGAATCGGACGCCGTCTTCGACGTCCTCGCCAACCCGGGCTGTCGCGAGATCGTTCGGACGATCGGCGACGCCACGCTGACGGCGGCGGAGGTCGGCGACCGCATCGATGCGCCAATGTCCTCGATCTACCGGCACCTCGAGGCCCTCACCGAGACCCGGATCCTCGAGGAATCCGTCCGAATCAACCCCCACGGGCGCAACCAGAACCAGTATTCCCGGCGAGTCTCGGACGTCTCCGTCTCCATCGCGGAGGATTTCGACATCACTCTCTTCTGACCGACTCCCGCTCCCGTGTCATCGATCGACCAGGAGCGCCTGATCCGACCAGGTGGAACGGGCCACCAGACCCATGCCAGTGCGTCGCGAAGGAGGGACCACGATGCTCGTGCCTCTCGCCCTGGGATTGGGACCGCTCGCCGAGCCGCCCGCCCTCCTCGTCGGTCTGGTCGTCCTTGCCCTCGTGATTCTCGTTGGCCGGGCCATCCTGGCAGTCGCGTGGCGGCTGCTACTGATCGCTATCGTCGTGCTGGCGACGCTGTGGGTCCTCGGCATCCTCGGCTTCTCGGTCGGCCTGTTCTGAGGGAGCGAATGCCGAGCTACCGACAGCGCCGCGGTCTCGAAATCCCGTCGGGCAGGGAGTGTCCGAGCGCCTCGACCAGCCGCTACGCTCACCTCGGAACACGTCGGCGCCTCGGTTCACCTGGTCGCCTCAGTTCACGTGGGCGCCTCGGTTCAGGTGGGCGGCTCGGTTCTCGTGGTCGCCTCGGT
>JAZKTI010000212.1:0-4616 GCA_036625635.1 Haloarculaceae archaeon | reverse complement strand
GACGTCGACGTTGTCTGCTCCCTCCAGAACGGGCTCGGAAACGAGGCCACGCTCGCCGAGGGGCTCGACGCGACCGTCCTCGCGGGCACCTGCACCTACGGGGCCCGCCTGGCAGAGCCGGGGGTCGTCGAATGCACGGGCGTCGGCGAGGTAGCCCTTGGCCCCAGGGGCGGGGGCACCTCACAGGCCGCCGAGCGGGTGGGGGAGGCGTTCGAAGCGGCCGGCGTCCTGACCACCGTCGCGGCCGACATGCCCAGACGCCTCTGGGAGAAGCTGGCGGTCAACGCGGGCGTCAATGCCGTCACGGCCCTGGCCAGAGTGCCGAATGGAGCCGTGGTGGACGGTCCCGGCAGCGAGCCAGCCCGCGATGCGGCCCGCGAGACCGCTCGCGTCGCCCGTCAGGAAGGGATCGAGGTCGAATCAGACCGCGCCGTTGCCGCTGTCGAGTCGGTCGCCGAGGCGACGGCTGCCAATACCTCCTCGATGCTGCAGGACGTCGAAGGCGGGCGCCGAACGGAGGTCGACGCGATCAACGGGGCCGTCGCCGAACGGGGCGAGGCCGACGCGCCAGTCAACGAGACACTGGCGGCCCTGATTCGGGCCTGGGAGCGAGGGCAAGGCCTACGATAGTGAGAGGGGGGTATACCCGCAAACGAGCGTCCTCTGGCTAGAACGGGGCTTCGGGACCTTCGTCGTCGCCACTGCCGACGTCGCCGCCGCGGCTCTCGCCGGAGAAGGAGGGACTCATGCCGGCGTCTGCGCTCTCGCCACCCATGCCGGTGTTGGCGTGGACGGTCTCGATCTCGGGGATCTCCTTGGTCATGCGGGTCTTGATCGCCTGGATCGTCATGGGGGAGATGCCACACCCCGAACACGCGCCCCCGAGCTGGATGGTGACCTCGCCGGCGTCCAGGTCGAGGTGGTTGATCGCGGCGCTGCCGCCGTGCATCTGAATCTGGGGGAAGTTCCGGCGCAGGAAGTTCGTGATGCGCTCGCGAACCTCGTTCTCGGGATCCTCGGGCTCCTCCGTTTCCGTGCTCATAGTAGGAATTCGTAGACCCGCCGGTGGCTTCAACCTTTGGTCTGGGTGTTCACCCGCTCTCCTCGAGGCCGAAGATGGTCCGGATCTCGCTCTCGAGTTCGTCGACGTACCTGTCGAGGACGGCCGCGAGCTTCTCCTCGTCGACGAGGACACCCTGGATGCGATCGGCGGGATCCTCGGGCAACTCGATCCGGAACTCGCCGTCGCCCTCGTAGAAGGGCTCGCTCTCGGCGAGGACGAACTGGTCGATCGCGTGGACGAGTTCGGAGTCGTAGGCGTCGTTCATGGTCTCGAAGGCCGTTTTGTAGGCTCGCTGGAGTTCGGGGAAGTAGTGCTCGTACTTGTCCTCGAACAGCTCGGGGTCGAACTCGGTCATCGACGGGAGCAACGGCTGCCTGCGGTAAAGCAATTACCGCTACCGGATTGAGTTGCGGCGGCGATCCGAGGTGGGGGTTCGGGGTTTGAGGAATGCTCACTCGAGCTGCTCGCCCACGATTTCCTCGGCCGCCTCGACGAATGCCGCCTCCTCGCCGCGCGGAATGGTCGCGCCGGCGGCCACGTCGTGCCCCCCGCCGTCGCCGCCGACCGCCCGGGCGGCCTGGCCCATGACGACCGAGAGGTCCAACCCCTCGCGGACGAGGCGGCCCGTCCCGCGGGCAGAAACCTTGGTCTCCGCGTCGTTTTCCGCCGCGAAGGCGACGATCGGCTTGCCGCCGTGGACCCCGTCGACACCGAGGGCCATCCCGGCGACGATGCCGACGATGGTGTCCCGGATCTCCTCGCCGGCGTCGAAGTACTGCAGGGACGGGGTGTGCTCGACCCCGACCTCCTGGACGTACTCGAGGCCCTGCGAGAGGTTGCGCCGGTGGGTCCGGAGGAGGCTCCGGGCCCGCTCGAGGGCCGGCCCGCGGTTCCCGAGACAGACCGCCAGGCCGACGTCCGCGCGCTCGTACCTGGCCGTCGCGTTCAGGAGGGTGGAGAACTCGCTCGCGTCCCGGAGTTCCGTCCCCGTGGCCTCCGAGACCAGTTCGTAGGTCGTCCCCACGAGCCGACCCACCCGATCGGCGGGCACGCCACGCCGGATGGCCCGCTGGACGAGCGCGCTCGCGACGGACTGTCGCTCGTCGTCGGTGAGGTCGACCCACCGGCGCCAGTCGCCCTCGGCGTCGTCGCCCGCAGTCAGGTCGAGGTCGAGGTCCCGGAGGAAGCCGACCGCCCCCGCCTCGTCGTTCGAGATGCCGGGGACCTCGACCTCGTTCTGGTACTCGAGGAGCTTCGGCAGGGGTCTGGTCTGGCGGCCGTAGAAGGCCAGGTCCGTCGTCTCCGCGAGGACGCCCACCTCGACGCCCTCCGCGACGATGTTGGCGTTCGCGCCGACGAGTTCCCCGCTCGTGGCCTGCATGTCGCCGACGGCGCCGACGACGGCGAGCGCGGCGAGGTCCCGGTTGTCGTCGGTGACCTGGCTCGAGGTGTGGGTCGTGGGGCCTGACTCGTCGATAGATTGGTGCGAGGCGTCGGTAGTCTGTCCCGACCCGTCGGCGACGCGGGGGCCATCCGGGTCGAGTTCGGCGAGTGCCCGCGCGAGGGCGTAGGTCGTCCCTGCGCCGGAGAGTTCCGAGGCCCCGTCGATGCCGAACAGGAGCGGGTTGAGGTGGTACTCGGCGGTCGCGTCGGCGGGCTGGTGGTGATCGGCAACGACGGGGGTGAACTGGTGTGAGTCGGCGTACTCGAGGATGGTCTCGAGCTGGCCGCTCCCGAAGTCGGTGAAGAGGACCGTCTCGTGGTCCCGGGCGGCCAGGCTCGCGACGGCGTCCTCGTCGAGTTGCTTGAAGAAGGCCGTCTCGACGCCGACGCCGGCCCGCTCGAGGGCGGTCGTCGCGATGGCCCCGCTCGTCAGCCCGTCGGCGTCGTTGTGAGAGGCGAGGACGACGTCGTCGGCGGCGAGGAGGTGACTCGCGCAGGCGCGGGCGCGCTCCTCGAGTTCGGGTACCGGCACCATCTGTTCGGTCGTTCGCGCGCCATCCGGCTTAATGCTGGGGGTGGGACTGCTGTCGTGGTTTCTGAGATAGTTTGTGGCCTGATCTGGCTCGCTGGAGAACCTGTGAGTCCTGCTGCGAACGCAGCCAGCTCGAAAGCCCTCACCTCGCTCCTGTGAGTTGCTGGAACTGCTACCGCAAACAGCCAGAAAGCCCTCACCTCGCTCCTGTGAGTTGCTGGAACTGCTACCGCAAACAGCCAGAAAGCCCTCACCTCGCTCGCGGCCTGCAACTCGCTGCGCTCCTCACTCGCTACGCTCGTTGCGGTGCTTGCGTCGTTTCGGCTCACGAGCGAGGTTCGCCCTTTCATTCCGCCAGGGGGAACTCGACCCGTAGCTGTGTAGGTTCCGAACCGTCATGAGCACTTAGCACACCAGGTGGCGCGCGCCAACGAGCGTGCCGAGTCCCGGCGAGCGAAGCGAGCCGGACGAGGCCGCGAGGACGACGCGCGAGGGATGAGCACCAAAGGCCCGAGCGCAGCGAGGGCCGAGGAGCGCAATCGGCTGGGGAGGTTCGAGGTGCGGTGGCGGGCCTGGCGGAATGAAAGGGCGAGGCGCGCTCGCGGTTGGTAGCGACGTAAGCACCGGAGGCCCGAGCGTAGCGAGGGTCGAGGAGCGCAACGAGCTAGCAGCCGCGAGCGGGTCGAGGGCTTTCTGGCTGATTGCCGTCCCTGTTGGATCGGTTTCACTCGTGGTTGGGCCGAGGGCTTTCAAACCGGTTCCGGTACCGAAACCGGAGTTACCGACGAATATTTAATTGATTTCGACCGCGCCTGCAAATTCGTCGAGAACGGCCTCGGCCAGGGCCTCGAAGTCGGCCGTCTCGGGAACCACGTCCACGTCGATACCCAGAGCCACGGCCGTCTCGCGAGTCGGCGCTCCGATGGCGCCGACGACAGCATCCTCGAGGCCCGAGCGCACGGTCTCCTCCTGCCCCCGGTCCCGTGCCACGTCGAGGAAGTGCTCGACGGTCAGAGACGAGGTAAACAGCACGGCGTCGACGTCGCCGTCGGCCGTAGCGGTCACCGAGTCACCCGCCTCGGGTGGCCTGACGAGACGGTAGAGGACCGTCTCGTGGACGTAGGCGCCCAACGCCTCCAGCCCCTCGATGAGGACCTCACTCCCGTGATCGCTCCGGGCGACCTCGACGCGGCGGCCCTCGACAGCGTCGCCGAGATGATCCACCAGTCCCCGCGAGGAGAACTCCTCGGGCACCTCGGCCACTCCGTAGCCCGCCATCTCGAGGGCCGTCGCAGTCGTCTCGCCAATGGCACAGAGCCGGGTCGCGGCCGGCGCTTGCCAGCCCGCATCCTCGACGATTTCGGCGCCCGTCTTGCTCGTGAAGATCGTGTACTCGGCGTCGGTCCGGGGCGTCGCTCCGGTGGGCTCGACGGCGAGCATCGGATCCGGGAGCGGGTCCGCGCCGAGTGTCTCGAGGAGGTCTATGGCCTCGGTCAGTCGCTCGTCGTCCGGCCGGAACACGGCGACCCGGGGTTGCGCCTCGCCCGCCGAAGTCCGACCATCGAAATCCCCATCCCC
>JAZKTI010000211.1:0-4628 GCA_036625635.1 Haloarculaceae archaeon | reverse complement strand
CCTCTCCCTCCGGTCGAGGCACGCGCCGTTCGAGCCTCGCGCCGCTCGGCCTCGCGTGCTTCGCCGCCTGCTTATAACGTGCCAGCTGCGCCGGCACGCAAGGTTCGCCCGTTCAGTCCTCCGGAAGACGGTCCTGCTCGGCGCTCCGCGCCTGCGCGGGCTGCGACTTCCGAGATCCCGTTCGGTCTCCGACCTCACGGGACCGCCAGGAGTGGGAATTCATGC
Source organism: Haloarculaceae archaeon (assembly GCA_036625635.1). GTDB lineage: Archaea > Halobacteriota > Halobacteria > Halobacteriales > Haloarculaceae > JAZKTI01. The sequence continues at coordinate 4,403 of JAZKTI010000211.1, read as the reverse complement.
ACGGCTGGGAAGGAGCCGAACGGGCAGGTTACCTTGACTCTTCACATGGCGCGTGCCGTCGAGCGTGCCGAGTCGGGTGAGCGAAGCGAACCCGAACGAGGCCGCGAGACATATCGCGCGAGGGACGAGAAGCGCAGTGAGCGACCGAAGGGAGCGAGCGAGCACCGCAGTCGGTTGGGGAGGCTCGTGGTTCCGTCGCTGACCTGGTGGAATGAAAGGGCGAGCCCCGGTCGCGTGTCGCTGAGCAGGCACTATCCGAAGCGAGCGCTAGCGAGCGAGGATATCCTGCTCAGCGGCCGCGAGCGGGTCGAGGGCTTTCCGGCCGTTTGCGGTCACGCTTCGGTCTCCAGCGAGCGGGCCGAGGGCTATCCGGCCGTTTGCGGTCACGCTTCGGTCTCCAGCGAGCGGGCCGAGGGCTATCCGGCCGTTTGCGGTCACGCTTCGGTCTCCAGCGAGCGGGCTGCAGGTTCCCGACGTCTGTAGACACCACTCACCCCGAACGGAGCCGTTCCACGGCAGCCGCCAGATCGGCCTCGGTGTTGACGTTTTCGAAGGTCCCCAGGTCGGCGTGGGCCCGAACCTCGGGCTCGTCGACCACGACGTAGTCCAGGTCCTCGAGCGGTGCAAGGATCTTCCGGTCGCCGCGCTCCAGCGCCCGGTCGCATGCCTCGGCCATCGCATCTGCGCGATACACGGCCTGGGTCGTCTGGACCCACTCGTCGTCGAGTCGAGGCACGGCACCGTCCCGCCCCCCTGCGACGTCGAACAGGAACTCGAAGAGGGCCGGGTCGACGAAGGGCATGTCACAGGCCACGACGGCAGCGTACTCCCCCGCAGCCGCTCGGAGGCCGGTCCGGATTCCGGCCATCGGCCCCAGGTCCGCCTCGTCGTCGACGGCGAACCGGACCTCGTGCTCGTACCCGGCCATGGCGTCGGCGATGGCCTCGACCTGGTCCTCGCGGCAGTTGACCACCAGGTCGTCGACGACTCCCGCGATGCGGTCGGCGACCCGGCGGATCATCGGCGTCCCGGCCAGGTCGGCGACGGACTTGTCGCGGTCGCCAAAGCGCGTCGAGCGACCGCCAGCGATCACGACTCCCGTGCGCATTGTGGGGCCCTAGACTGTCGGGGCCTAAGCGTCTTCTCAATTGCTGGCGTTCGCTCCACCGATCCGGGTTGGGGATCCGGTCCTCAATCGCGGGCGGTCTCGACCCGTGTCGAGAGTGGCGTCCGGTCGTCGACTGTCTCGAGGAGGGCCAGCCGATCCAGCGTCTCTCGCGTCGGGATCCCATCCTCGCTCCACCCACGGTCCGCGTAATAGGTGTCGAGGGTGGTTTCGAAGCGGGCCGCCGAGAGCCCGTCGGCGTCGCTGAGGTCCAGCGCGGTCGGGAGGGCGTCGTCGCTCCGGTCGAACCCCTCGCGGACGTTGAACAGGCGGACGAGGTTCCAGATCCGCTCGCCAGCCAGGTCGAGATCCCCGGTCGGGGCGCCGACGGCGTCGAGCCAGGCCGCAGCCTCGACGACCTCGCCGACGAAGTCGTCGGCCACGAGGCTCCAGCGGAGCGACCGGGTGTTCTGGGCCTCGATGACCGCCTCGGCGACGGTCTCCGGCTCCCAGGGCCCGTCGAAGGCCTCGCGCTCGACCGGTCGCGCGCGGCGATGGCAGGCCCCGCGGTCGCTGGTGGCGTAGGCGAGCGCCATGCTGGCGCTCCCCCGCGGGTCGTAGGCGGGGAGGGCCATCGTCTTCACCGTCGGGATGTACCCCTCCGCGTCGAGTTCCGAGGCCGCCCGGCCGACGCCCTCGGCGAGGGTGTCCGCGAGGGGTCCCGATCGGGTTGCGATGGCCTCGAGCAGCGCCCGGGCGCCCGCCGGGTCGCCGAAGGCCAGGTCGTCCTCGGCGAGGCCGGCCGCAAGCAGGCCGTCGCCGAGCAGGTCGGGCGCGACGGCGTCGTCGAAGAGTACCCCGGCCTCGGCCAGTCGGAATGCGAGGGCGATCGCGTTTCCGCCGCTGATGAGGTCGAGGCCCAGGCGGTTGCAGCGCTCGCCGAGTTCGGCCACGGCGTCGAACTCCTCGAGGCCCAGCCCCGCGCCCAGTGTCATCGCGGTCGCCCCGCGGGGCACTGTCTCGCCCTCGTCGGTCTCGACGCGGAAGTCCCCGGGAAACGGCCCGTCGCCTTCCCGCTCGTCTGCCCGCTCGCGAATCGCTTCGATGCCGATGCCGTCGGCGCCCTCGAAGCCTCGCTCGCGCCACCCCATCGCCGCGAGGACGTCCGTCTCGTCGGCGAAGTCGACGGTCTCGACGGTGCCCGAGGCCGCCTGCCACTTTCCGACGTCGTGGTCGCGGTACGCCGACACGACTTGCTCGCGGAGGTCCTCGGAGCCCGTCGGTTGTTCGCCGCGAGCCACGACGGCCTTCAGTCGCTTGCTGCCCATCACCGCTCCCGCGCCGCCACGGCCGGCGTGGTGCTCGCCCCCGTCGGAGGCGATGGTGGCGTAGGCCACCCGCTGTTCGCCGGCCGGACCGATGCACGCGACGGCGCCGTCGTGGGCGCGACACGTCTCCGGCGTCTCCGCGCCCCAGGTCGTGGCGGGTTCCACCGTGGCCGCGCCGTCTTCAATCTCGATTCGGACCGGGTCCTCGGCCACGCCCTCGACGAGCAGACCGAGATGGCCCTCGAGGCCGCCCGCCAGGCGCGGCGGGAACGAGCCCCCGGCGTAGGAGTCGAGGAAGGTCCCCGTCAGGGGCGACTTCGTGACCGCGGCGAAGCGGTTCTCGCCCGGCAGGAGGCCGGAGACGGGCCCGAGCCCGAAGAAGAGAACGTTCTCGGGGCCGAGCGCGTCCGCACCGGGTGGGAGCTCCTCGTAGAGGTACCTGGCGCCGAGGCCCTTGCCGCCGACGAACTTCCGCCGCCAGGAGTCCGGGACCCGCTCGCTCTTCGCGGTGTGCGAAGAGAGGTCGACGCGGAGGAGTCGGTCCCGGGTCGTCATCGCTAGGTGGAACGCCGTGGGCGGAAATAAGGGTTGGCGATGAATGTGCCGGGTCTGGACGGGCTTGCCGAGTGGCCGCGTTCGACGGCAGGCGGAGCCAGGGTCGTCGGCTCGTCGACCCGAATCGCCGGGGTTCGACGATGATCGGTGCCCCTCATTTAAAGGTTGTACTGTATTTCGCTATATAGAATACCACCATCGGAGCGAAGCGACGACGCACTGACGGCGACTCTCCGACGACACAACTCCAGCTGCCTCGCACCCGGCGTCCTCACGCAGAAAGCGTCTTCTCCATCAGGACGATCGGGAATGGGACTCGGCGCGCCGAACACTCCCGCGCGATGGTTTCCTCCTCGATCGGTCGATACCCCATCTGATCGTAGAATTCGACCGCGTTGAGGGAGGTCCACAGTTCGAGGTTGTCCAGGCCGTCGCCGCGAGCCTCCCCCTCCAGATGCGCGAGGACCGTCGACCCGACGCCTCGCCGTGCATACTCGGGGTGGACGTAGACCGCCCTGATTTCCTCCGCTCCCGGAATGAGATGCCCGTACCCTGCGATCGTGTCGTCCGTGACCGCGAGGACCTGGTAGTGATCGCCGTCTTCGAACGGGTACTTCTCCGGCCCCTCGTCTTTCTCGGCCCACGGCGCGACCTGGGTGTCGTCCTACGCCACCGGGCCAAGTGCGCGGATAGGCGCAAGGGTGAGGGCGAATATTTCGCGGGCGTCTTGGGGTGTTGCCGCACGGACCAGCGGCATGACTTGATCGTACGTGTTGTGGAGGCGGCGTTTATACCAGACGGTGGCGGGGCAGATAGTGTCACGCATTCGGTTCGAAGTTCCCGAAGCTCCCGTTGGTATCGACTCCGTCCCGTCGGTCAGCCCAGGCGCTCCTGATATATAACAGGAAAGCGATGGTAATGAAAGAATATCACTACTCCAATATTGAAAGCTGTTCCCCTGAGGCGACACGATATGCTTCGCCGCTTCTTCGGGCGGGCCGAACCGTCGCTCACCGCTGTTCCGCCCGCCGGTCGAGACTGGGGTCCGATAACGCGACTGGAGCAGTGAACCTCCACCACAGTCGAGGCACGTAAGGCTTGGGAGGCCGGCAGCAGTGCGCTCCGGCATCATTTCACCTATCGAGTTTGGATCCCGGGCGAGTCCGTGCCGACGAGGAACTGTCCGTCGCCGTCACTCGCCCCCCCCTGGACCGGATCTGGGCCGACCACCGAGCAGGTGGTGGGTCCGAAGCTCGATCGCCGTGCTGAGGCACTGTTCTCGATAGAAATGTATACTATGCATACTGTCACTACTGTCGCCGTTTCGCGCGAATGAACGGGTGGCCCGCGGCGATCGAATGGCGGCCCGCGGCGGTCGAACGGCGGCCCGCGGTGGTCGAACGGGCGGCCCGCGG
>JAZKTI010000210.1:0-4644 GCA_036625635.1 Haloarculaceae archaeon | reverse complement strand
TTCCGGTTGTAGACTGCCGAGAACGGGGGCTTCCGGTTGTAGACTGCCGATTCGGATCCGTCGGGGGCTCAACCGCTGACTGCGGACTGCATGGCGACAGTATAATCGAGAGCGACAGGGTCGGCTGTAGCCTGCGCGGGCGGGGCGTCGGTTCGGATTGGTGCGTGATCGGACCCCGCTGACGGCTCAGCTCTCGGACACCATCCAGGTCGTACTCGAGGAGTAGCCCCACTTTTCGACGTGCACGGGGAACTCGCCCTCCTGGATAGCACGCATGTTGGTCCCGACCTCCTTCGCGCTGAGGTCGAGTTCCTCGCCGATGCAGCGGGACTTGAAGTAGGTCTGCTCGTCGGCCCGTTGCCGGAGGTAGTCCAGGATTCGGTGCTGTTTGTCCGAAAGCGTCGACGTCCCAGCCTGCGCGGTAGCGCTCATACTCCTGTATTCCACCCACGTGCCTATAGCCCGTTTGGTACGCTCGGTAAACCCGCCATTGTCTGGCGATTGTGGGTCGTCGACGCAGGCCATCGGTCGGCACGTCGCCCGCAAATGGTACGGCCGGGTAAACCCGAACGGGAAGGAACGCGGTCTCTTGAGCACCGAGTGGAGGGGAACCTCGCGGTTGAAACCGTCCGCCTCGACTGCTCGCGGACCCCGACTCCCAACTGGACATTCTGACGGCCATGAGAAGGTCAAAACCCTCCTCCGACACCGACGACCCCTCTGGGGGCCGCCGCTAGTTTCAAAGTGGGCGCCCTCCAATCCTCAACGGAATGCGCCTCGAGGACTTCGTCGAGAGTTTCGAGCGGGACGAAGCCGCCGAGCGGCGGCGGCTGGCGCGCGAGAAGTCCTACGAGATCACCGACTACCTCGAGGACGTCGAACGGGAGTTCGAGCAGGTCGTCCAGGGCGACGCCCTATTTGGGTCGACCTCGCCGGAGATCTTCGTCGGTCGATCGAATTACCCGAATATTTCGACCGGCCTTCTCTCGCCGGTCGCGGGCGACGCCGACCCGACCGATTACGCGACCAGTGCCGACTGGTATCGGCAGGGCTACGACATCGACGACGTCCTCCAGCGCCGGACCGGCCTGCTGAACTCGACGCGGTCGACCCGGGTCAACGTCAACGACGTCTGGGATGGGTTCGTTGGAACTCAGCGAGAGGTGGCCATCGCGGACCACCCGGTCGACGTCGAGGTCGGGCTGGACGGGAGCCCGGAGATCGACCTCTCGCTGGACGACATATCGACGCCGACCGGCCCCAGGGCGAGTGCGGAGCAGGCCGACCTCGCCGAGAACCCGCACGTGCCGCGGCCCGTCGAAAAGACCCTGGAGGACGACGACTGGCGCGCGGAGGGGGCGATGACCTACCTGTACCGCAGGGGGTTCGACGTCTACGACGTCAACACCATCCTCTCGGCGGGCGCCCTCGGCCAGCAGCGCCAGCGCAAACTCGTCCCCACGCGGTGGTCCATCACCGCAGTCGACGACATCGTCAGCAAGTACCTTCGGGGCAGGATCCGGAATGCAGCGAGCGTCGACGAGGTGCAGGTCTGGTACAACGAGTACATGGCCAACAAGTACTGGGTCGTCCTCGCGCCGGGAAACTGGGAGTTCGAACTGGTCGAGATGAAAGCCCCCGGGAGTATCTGGAACCCCGACCCCGACGGGTCCTACTACATGGCCGCTGCAAGCGAGGGCTACCAGGGGCGGACGGGGTACGTCGAGGAGACGGCCGGTGCCTACTACGCGTGTAGATTGGCGGTCCTGGAGCACCTCGAGGACCTCGACCGCCAGGCCAAAGCCCTGGTCCTCCGAGAGGCGACCGACGCGTACTGGGCCCCGGTCGGTGTCTGGCAGGTCAGGGAGGGGGTCCGCCACGCTTTCGAGGGCGAACACGGGACCGCGGAGACCTTCCGAGAGGCCGTCTCCGAACTTGCGCCGCGGATGCCGGTCTCGATGGAGCGCCTCCGTCGAAAGTCGGACATGGTCTCGGGCATCCAGGCCACCCTGACCGACTTCTGACCGAGCCCCGGTCGGCTTCTGAACTCGGCCGCTCGACTCCTGGCCGGAGGCTGCCCGACTCCTGACCGGGGGCTGATCGACCCTCGAGCGACTGTCGGGTCGGTACCGATTCCCGGCAGAATCCGACTGCCCATCTTCCAGCCGGCTTCTGACAGATCCCGAGTGGCGCGTCGCGCTCGGGACCGATGGTCGGCCGGCGCGGTCTCAGTCCCGCAGGGGTTCGAAGGCGTCCTCGACCATCTCACCTGTCTCGGCCACGATGTCAGCCCACTCCTCGTTGTCCGGCGCGATCCCCACGAGCCGCGCGATGCGCATGATGGAGAGGTGGTAGACCTCCTGGCGCCCGGGTTCGGCTTCGTAGACGATGACGCCGCAGGGGAACAGTCCGCTGATCTTCATGTCTGAGGTATCGAGCGCCCGGTCGGCGATGGCGGGGTTGCAGGCCCCGAGCATCGTAATGGGGGCCCGGCCGGCGTCGACCTTCTCGTTGAGCAGTTCCGAGGCCACGAACTCGACTGGGAAGCCAAAGCCCGCCTCGGCGAAAGCTTCGCGGACCCGATCGACGGCGGCCTCGTGCTCCATCGCCAGGCTAGCCTCCTCTTCGCCGATGTCGTTGCTTCCGATCGCGTCCGGGTCGATTGGTAGCGTCATCGTCCTCTGGTTCGACGAGGATCGGCAAAAAGGTGCCTCGATCGTTCGACCCGACCGACGGAGCGATGGATCTACGACCCCGTCCCGCCTCGTTCTCCCTGGAGAAATGGCATCAGTCCCGAACCGACCTGCCTGGAGGGAGGGATCCGATGGCGCTCCTGGGGGCGGGACTGTTTCTCCGTTTACTCCTCGGGGGTGGGAACCGGCCCCGTTCCGATGACCTCACGGACGGCGGCCTCAAACGCCTGGCGGGTGTCGAAGTAGCTGTCATCGACCTTCTCGAGGACGGTTTCGAGATCCCGGGGGCCATCGGGGGTTCGGATCGTCGTCTCGCCCTCGCGAGCGATCACAGCGCTCTTTTCGATCCCCCACATGAGTCGGGCACTGACCCGGGCGAGCGGGGCCCCCTCGACGTCTGCCCCCGCGCCGAGCGGGACTGCGGGTTCGTCCTCGTCGTCCTCGGTGTCCTCGGCCATGGACGGCGATTCTCTCCCGCTCGGATTAGAGCTTTCGACTCGGCGGGACGGTCCGTTGCCGGTTCGAGCCGGACCTCGACAGACGAGTTGAGCCCTCGGCCCCGATCGGGTCTGACGCGTGTCTGACGGGGAGTTTTGTGGGTCAAACACCTCACCCCGCGTATGACTAGCCTGACGGACGTGTACAACGGCGACGTGGGGAGCGTCGTCGACCACCGTCGCCGGCTGCTCGGGACAGCGCTGTTCCTGGTGGGTGCAGGGATCGTGGTCGCCGCGATCGCCGTGGCCACGACCGGACTCAGGGAGGTGTTCGGCCTCGGCCTCTACGAGTCCCGGGAGGTTGCCGGTCTGCTTGCGGGACTCGGGCTGCCGGGCGTCTTCGTGGGCATCTTCGTGGTCCTCCCAGCGGGACGGACGGTGCGGGCGGCGGCCGCCATCGGGGCCAGCCTCGCGCTGCTCGGCGTCTCGCTGTTCGCCTACGCCTATCCCGACCGGTGGCTCATGGTCGATCCGACCCTGACAATCGCCACCATTCTCCTCTACAGCCTCGGCACGCTCACCACCGTCTGGTGTATGTTTGCCGCCCTGGCGACGCTGAAGATGCGGAACGATCCCGGTGGGACTGTGCGGATAGAGATTACCGAGGAAGGCACCGTCAGGATCATCGAGACCGGGTCCGTGTCCGCGTCCGGGTCCGTCGGGAGCATTCCCGGCTTCGGCAGCGTCGGCCTGGTCGGCTCCGATCCCGATGGCGACGTCGAAACCCAGACCAATCGGCCGACGCACGCAGCCGACGGTGGAACCGGCGTCACGACTGGTAGCGACGGCGGCACGGAGGTGTTCAGCTCCGGCAGCTCCGCCAGAGGCAGTTCTTCCGCGGGGTCCTCGGCCGGACAAGCTGGCCCGACCAGCGGTGCGGCCGGCAGTCCCCCGGCGGGAGCCGGCAGAGGTGAGCCGACTGACAGGGGTGGCCAGGACCGCGATTACGGGCGGCCCAACCGCCCCCATCCAAACGCCACCAGCGACGGTGGTGCGCAGATCTTGGAGGACCCCCGGCCGTCCGATCACACCTCGCCGGACGAGTACTGCGGGAACTGCGGCCACTTCGAGTACGTCCACGTCGACGGCGAACTCGCTCCCTACTGCGGGCTCACGGACGCGCTAATGGAGGACATGGACGCCTGCGGGGACTGGTCACAGGTTCGGTAACTCCGTTTCTCGCGTCCTTGCCGGAACCCCGTCCTAAAGGGTTCTCCAGCGTTTAATGTAGGGTTATGGACACTTTCTCATCCGGAGAGACCTGGACGCTCTCGGTCCAGTGTATGTAATCGCTGCGATTGCTTTTGCCGCACCCGCAGACGGCCAGAAAGCCCTCTGCCCGCTCTCATGAGTCGTGACTTGGACCGCAACCGGCCCGAACGCCCTCGGCCCGCTCGTAGGAGATGCTTGAACTGGGGCCGCAACCGCAAACGGCCTGAAAGCCCTCGCCCCGC
>JAZKTI010000209.1:0-4657 GCA_036625635.1 Haloarculaceae archaeon | reverse complement strand
TTCGGCGAGCGCATGGACGGCCTGGTCACCATCGGCGGCTGTGACAAGAACATGCCCGGGATGATGATAGCCGCTATTCGGACGGACCTGCCCAGCGTCTTTCTCTACGGCGGGTCGATCCTCCCCGGCGAGCACGACGGCCGGGAGGTCACCATCCAGAACGTCTTCGAGGGCGTCGGAGCCGTCGCCGAGGGCGACATGAGCGAGGACGAACTCGACGACCTCGAGCGCCACGCCTGTCCCGGCGCGGGGTCCTGTGGCGGGATGTTTACCGCAAACACGATGGCCTCGATCGCCGAGGCAATTGGCTTCGCCCCGCTGGGGAGCGCCAGTCCGCCGGCCGAAGCCGAGTCACGCTACGACGTTGCGCGAGAGGCGGGCGAACTGGCGGTCGATGTGGTCCGGGCCCGACGACGGCCCTCGGACTTCCTCACCCGGGAGTCCTTCGAGAACGCCATCGCCCTCCAGGTCGCGATCGGGGGTTCGACGAACGCCGTCCTCCACCTCCTCGCGATGGCCGCAGAAGCGGGCGTCGACCTCGACATCCAGGACTTCAACCGCATCAGCGAGCGCACGCCGAAGATCGCCGACCTCCAGCCCGGCGGCGAGAAGGTGATGAACGACCTCCACGAGGTCGGCGGCGTTCCGGTCGTTCTGCAGGCTCTCCAGGATGCCGGCCTCCTCCACGGCGACGCCCTGACCGTCACCGGGAACACGGTCGGCGAGGAACTGGCGGCCAGGGACATCCCGGCCGTCGACGACCTCGACGCCGACTTCCTCCACCCCGTCGACGACCCGATTCACGAGCGCGGCGCCATCCGCATCCTGACGGGCAATCTCGCGCCCGACGGCGCGGTCATCAAGATCACCGGCCGGGATCACCTCCACCACGAGGGGCCCGTCCGGGTCTTCGAGGACGAGGAGCGTTCGATGGCCTACGTCCAGGAGGGCAACGTCGAGTCCGGCGACGTCCTCTGCATCCGCAACGAGGGGCCCCGCGGCGGGCCCGGTATGCGGGAGATGCTCGGCGTCACGTCCGCGGTCGCCGGGCAGGGGCACGCCGAGGACGTCGCGCTGTTCACCGACGGGCGATTCTCGGGGGCGACGCGGGGAGTTTCCATCGCCCACGTCGCCCCGGAAGCCTACGTCGGCGGCCCCATCGCCGCCCTCGAAGACGGCGACACCGTCACGATCGACGTCGACGACCTCGAACTCTCGGTCGACCTCACCGAGCAGGAGATCGAGGAACGTCTCGCGGACCACGATCCCGATCGACCCTACGAGAACGGCATCCTCGCGAAGTACACGCGAGACTTCGACTCGGCGGCCAATGGCGCAGTGACCAATCCCGGCGTCACCTGGGAATGAGTGGCCGGCGACCGCAGTCCGCCGATGCACCGGCCGCGAGCACCGCGAGCGGTCGGCTTTTTGCTCCAGATTGTTGCCGCGAGCGGTCCGCAAAGCGGACCCGAGCCGAAAAACGTGGGCGGGGTCCATGCGGGACTTCGACTCGGCGGCCAACGGCGCGGTGACGAATCCCGACGTCACGTGGGAGTGAGTGTCTCGCGGCAGGAGTGAGATACCGTCCCTGTCCGGCGGCCGCTGCATCCCGTGGCCCGACACCGCAGCCAGCCCACTCCCCCTGCGGGCCGAGATTGCCGCCAGCGGGATGAAGAGACCCGGCGGCACCTCGAAGCATCGATCTGGCGGTTCGCCGACTGGACTTTCGGTGCTCGTCAGCCGGGGGCCATATCCCCGGGATTAAGGACTCGCGCCCCGGGAGTGTTGGACGATGGCCCCGCCGGACGAGTCAGAGAGGGACGAACCCGGGGACGGATCCGCTAGACCGGCGGACGGGGAGACAGCCGGCTCCGCTTCCGAAGATGAATCGGGCGCGGGCGCGGAGGAGCCGACTCCGTCCACGGGCGAACCGGCACCGGGTCCGGACGAGTCGACACCCACGACGGTGGGCAGCCAGCGTCGCGCGCTGGCGACGGTCTTCGCCATCGTCTTCGTCGACCTCGTCGGGTTCGGTATCCTGATCCCCATCATCCCGCTCTACGCCGAGGCGTTCGGCGCGAGCGAGTTCGTCGTGGGGATCCTGCTCGCGTCCTACTCTGCGTTCCAGTTCGTCGGAGCCCCGATACTCGGACGTCTCTCGGACGAGCGCGGTCGGCGACCGATCCTCCTCCTCTCGCTCTTGGGCAGCGTCCTCGCCTGGACCCTCTTCGGGCTGGCCCACGCGCTGTGGGTGCTCTTTCTCGCCAGGATCCTGGCCGGTCTGATGGGCGGGAACATCGCGACCGCCCAGGCGTACGTCGCCGACGTCACGCCACCGGAGGACCGGGCGAAGGGGCTCGGGTTGATCGGCGCAGCCTTCGGCCTGGGCTTCGTCTTCGGACCGGCGATTGGCGGGTTCTTCTCCGACCCGGGCCTGGTGGCGAGCGTCGACGCCGCACTCCCCACGCTGGTCCCAATCGACCGGTTCAGCCTCCCGAGTTTCGTCGCGGCGGGGATCACGGCTCTCAACCTCCTCGCCGCCGTCTTCGTCCTGCCGGAGACCAACCCAGACGGTGAAGAATCACGCGAGGAGGGTTCGCGCGTCGGTCGCCTCCTCGACGCGCTCGGGGATCCGGCCATCGGGGGACTCGTGGCGGCCTTCTTCCTGTTCTCGCTCGCCTTCTCCGGAATGGAAAGCATGTTCGTCCTGTTCACCAAGGACATCTTCGGATTCGGGCCGAGCGCGAACGGCTACCTGCTCGCGTACGTCGGCGTCGTGGTGGCGATCGTTCAGGGGGGCCTGATCGGTCGGCTGACCGATCGCTTCGGCGAGGTGCCACTGGCAATGGTCGGGGGCGTCCTCGAACTGGTCGCACTCGTCGCCCTCCCTTTCTCGCCGGTCATCGGGGACGCGCTCCCCGCCGTCGGCCCGCTCCTCCCGGTCGGCCCGTCGCTGGCCTCGAGCACCATTGCGCTCCTGGCCGTCCTGACGGCCCTCGCCGTCGGGAACGGCCTCGCGAACGTCTCCCTGAACACGCTCGTCTCGCGGTCGGCCGCCGAAGAAGAACAGGGTGGGGCCTTCGGCCTCACCCAGAGCGCGGGCAGCCTCGCCCGGACAGTTGGGCCCGTCACCGCCGGCTTCCTCTATACGGCCATCGACTACCGGATCCCCTTCGTCGCTGCAGGGCTCCTGATGGTGCCCATCCTGTACGTCCTGGTCTCCCGGACCTTCGGCGAGGGGCCGGCTCCCGCCTGAGGCCGGTCCCAACGTCGGGGGAGATCAAGCCCAGCCCAGTCCACCCTCCTCGCGCGTGCCCCCATCCCCCCGTTTTCCGAGCGGCCTACGCCCCTGCTCGGTCCCGATAGCGGTCCCAGACCGCGTCGGCCACGAGGTGGACGGAAAGGACGACGCCGGTCACCATCGCGATCGACGGCCAGGTCCCTAGCAGGCTCCCGAGGAGGACGCCCACGATCAGGAGGTGGGTCACGAGTCGGGTCCAGGGACCGACGTCACCCGCCCCGAACAGTTCGCCCTGCTCGACGAACGCCCGTCGGGGACTCGCCAGGGCCCGACGGCGCGGCCGCCAGGACCCGGTCCGGACGCGGGCGATGAGGAAGTGGTCGAGGACGACGAGTGTGCCGACCAGCCTCGCGTAGCCGACCGTCCCTGCCGGTCCGAGCGGCGTCTCGACGACAGCGACCATTGGCAGGCCGACCAGGAGCGACGTGGTCAGGTGCGAGCGCGAGTACATGCGGGGCTCTCGTCACTCATCGTGAGACGTCGGGACGAAAAATAGGCGAGTCAGCCGTGCCGGTGGCCGAGCGGTAGGGAACCGTCTACCGGGGAGCCAGCAGGTGGCGGAGTCCTGCGTTTCCTCGTGGGGCCATCGATCGGTCCCGCCGGCCGAACCGGCGCGGTCGCGGCGATCGGCCACCGGCCTTCTCACGCCGATCTGCCTCTCTGGTCACGCCTGTCGGCCCGTCTGGTCACGCCTGTCGGCCCGTCTGGTCACGCCTGTCGGCCTGTCTGATCACGCCTGTCGGCCGGTGCAGGCCGACCACCCACACCGGCGACAGAGCGGGCAACCCCCCTCGGGGGCCAGGTCGGGGTTCCCGCAGGTCGGACAGCGGTCAGTCACGGGACCGCTCCCTGGGGAATCGAACAGTCGGACGGTCGATCGATGGGGACATGCCGGGGTGGACTCCCCGCGGCCGCGCAGGCCGCACCTGGGACGAGTGGCCGGACCCAGATAGCCCGATGGGTGGAGCTTCCGTTATGCCGATATCGGTAGATGCCACGCCGGGAGTATCAGCGCGGGGGCCAACGGCCTGCGTATCGGTACGAAGGGTTTTGGAGGCGGCGCGTCCACCGTCCGGGTATGAACCTGGACGAGATCGCAGCCCGCATCGAGAACGATATCCCGGAGGCCGACGCTGTAGTGACCCCCGCCCGGGGCGCCCACGACGAGGACCACCTCGCCGCGAGGGTCGTTTCGCCCGCGTTCGCGGGCGAGTCCCTCGTCGACCGCCACCAGCAGGTCTACGACGCCCTCGGTGAACTGATGACCGAGGAAATTCACGCCCTCGAAGTCGAGACCTACACGCGGGATGAGTGGGCTGACGCGGAGTGAATGGAGAGGCGATATGTGGGCTGACG
>JAZKTI010000008.1:0-24096 GCA_036625635.1 Haloarculaceae archaeon | reverse complement strand
GACACCTACTGGTGTTCGGCCGACATCGGCTGGATCACCGGCCACTCCTACATCGTCTACGGGCCCCTGGCCCTCGGAACGACGACCCTCATGTACGAGGGCGCACCCGACCACCCCGAGAAGAACCGGGTCTGGGAGATCCTCGATCGGCTCTCCGTCGACGTGTTCTACACCTCGCCCTCGGCCATCAGGGCGTTCATGAAGTGGGGGAGCGGGTATCCCGACGATCACGACCTGTCCACACTCCGGCTCCTCGGAAGTGTCGGAGAGCCGATCAACCCGCGAGTCTGGCAGTGGTACCGGGACCACGTGGGCGGGGAGGAATGTCCGATAGTTGATACGTGGTGGCAGACCGAGACCGGTGCGATCCTCGTCTCGACCCTTCCCGGGGTCTCGGGGATGAAGCCCGGTAGCGCGGGGCCGCCGTTGCCCGGCGTCGGTGCCACCGTCCTCGACGCGAATGGCGACCCGGCCGAGCCCGGCCAGGAGGGGTACCTGGTCATCGACGAGCCCTGGCCGAGCATGCCCCGCGAACTCTGTCGCGACGAGGCCTGGGCGGCCGAGGCAGGGGCTGCGGCGCCACCGCTGGACCGGTTCGACTGGTGCTATCCGACCGAGGACGGCGCCCTCCGCGACGAGGACGGCTACCTCACGATCCTCGGCCGCATGGACGACGTGATCACGATCTCGGGCTATCGCTTCGGGACCAACAACCTCGAGTCCGCCATCGTGGACGTCGAGGGCATCGCGGAGGCGGCCGTCGTCGAGGGGCCGGGGCAGGACGACGATCGGGTCATCTACGCCTTCGTCACGCCGGCGGACGGGTACGAGGGGAACGAGGTCCTCGAGCGAGCCGTCGGGCGGGCGGTCGGCGAGAGCGTCGGGCAGATGGCACGGCCGGAGACGATCGTCTTTTCCTCGGACCTCCCGAAGACGCGCTCCGGGAAGATCATGCGACGCCTCCTCGAATCCGTCGCCCGGGGCGAAGACCTGGGCGACACTAGCGCGCTCCGGAACCCGGAGGTCGTCGGCGAACTCGAGTCGGCGGTCCGCGCGATAGGGACTCACTGACCGTCCCAACGGTGCCCGTGCGCGGGACCCCCCTGACGGTCGAACCGCAGCGATACCAGGGCGCCGGGGCTAGCCGCTCATCGCAATCATCCCCGGGGCCGACATCCAGGGCTTCGCACTGATGACCCCAACCGAAACCATAATGAATTACCATTCGGTATATACGCCTACCGCCTCACGAGTGACGGTCTAACTCCCGGAACGACAGGGGAGACCCCCCGATGCGTTTCGGTATCCCACATATGGGGCGAAATCAGCATGGTACCGGGCACTCACGCGGACGGACTCCAGCTCACGGACGTCGAGTACGACCGGCTCCGGGGCGCGACCGAGACCCACCGGGAGGAGTTGATCGTCCGGCTGTGTGGCGAGGTCGGGTTGCGCGCGGCGGAGATCACCCGGATCCGCTCGGCGGACCGGGTCCAGTACGGGGCCGGCAACGGCGGGTGCTTCCTCACGGTGCACGAATCGCCGGACGGGAACGGCGAGGCAACCCGAAGGGAGGCGTTCGTCCCGCCGGACGTCGCCGGCGACCTCGACAAGTACGTCCGCAGTAACGACATCGGTGAGACCGAGCCGATCGTCGACGTTTCCACCAGGCGCGTCCAGATGCTGGTCGACGAGGTGGCCGAGCGGGCTGCCGAGCGTCACGACCGGCCGGGGCTCGCCCGGGTGAACCCCAGCACGCTCCGACGACT
This sequence comes from Haloarculaceae archaeon, assembly GCA_036625635.1. Lineage (GTDB taxonomy): Archaea > Halobacteriota > Halobacteria > Halobacteriales > Haloarculaceae > JAZKTI01. Next base: position 22,327 of record JAZKTI010000008.1, on the reverse strand, counting down.
GTTCGCGCGCCGCCTCCTCTTCGCGAACGGCGTCGACCCGAATGTCGTCTTCGCTGTCGGCGGATGGGAACGCCTCGATAGCCTCGTGCCGGACCTGGAATCCCCGGGTCGGGGGGCCATCGTCGACGCCTTCGAGTCAATTGGGGGTGGGAGCACCGGCGACGTCTCTGCGAGGCTGAGCAGTGTCGTCGAGGCGATCAGTGCCGTCGGCGAGGTGATCGATGACGCGAGCGGCCCCGCGGAGGTTCAGGAGGGTGTGACCGACTGGCTGGCTGGGTCCGATGCCTACGCGGCGGCCTGGGTGGCTCGGCTCGAGCACCACCGCGACGGCATCGCGGTCGTCTCGAGTGCTGGCGAGGATATCGAACGGGCCGCGATGGTCGCTCTCGAGTCGCTCGTCAACCAGGCCATCCAGTCCTCGACGTCGATGGTGGCGCCGGTCGGCTCCGGGAACGGCGGGTCGCCCGCGCAGTTCGCGGCCATCCCCATCACCGACGGGGCGACCGAACACGGCGCGCTCGTGGTCCTCGCCCGGGATCGGGACGCCTTCGACGGCACCGAGCGGGAGGCCCTCCGGGATCTCGGCCGCCGGATCGGCTTCTCGATCACCGCCGTCAAACACCGGCGACTGCTCTCCGACGACAGCGTGCTCCGGCTCGCGGTCTCCTACGACGACCGCGAGGCCGTCTTCGTTGACCTGTCCACAGCGCTTGGCTGTTCGGTGGACCTCGAGGGTGTCGTGCCGGCCGAAAGCGGCGATGTCGTCAGTTTCGTTCGGGTCGAGGGTGGACAGCCCGGGACCATCCTCGAGCACGTCACCGGTAACGAGGCGACCGAGGACGCCCGGCTCATCCGGAGCTTCGAGGAGGAAGCCCTCATCGAGGTCGTCCTCCCCGAAACCAGTCCGGTCGGCGTCTTCGCCGGCCACGGCGGCAAGATCGTCGACTTGACCGTCGCTGAGGGTCGGGCCTGCCTCGTCGGCGAGTTCTCGCCCGGCCTCGACATCAGGAAGGTCATCGAAGCCTTCGGCGAGTCCTACCCCTCGGTGGAACTCCACAGCAAACAGGAGCGTGCGGAGCCGACCGACGCCGGCCTCGCTGTCAAGCGGGCCCTCGAAGACGACCTCACGGACAAGCAGCGGTCGGTCCTCCGGGGGGCCTACCACTCCGGGTACTTCGAGTGGCCCCGGGGAAGCACGGCCGAAGAACTGGCCGACTCGATGGACGTCTCCTCTCCGACGCTCCACAATCACCTCCGGCGGGCCCAGCAGAAACTGGTCGGGACGGCCCTGGACGAGCAGTGAGTGACAGGTGTGAGTTCGATGCGAGGTAGCGACCTCGGGGTGTCGCGCGACTCCGGCAGGGGTGTCACCCATCCCGACAGGTGGTAGTTTTAGGCCGATACCGTTCCCGGACGTGAGGGATTCGCATAGTTAGTCGGGGATATTAATACGCCCTTGATAGCACCTACGTGTGTTATGTCCGACGACGATCTCGACGTTCAACTCGAGGCGAGACTCGCGGAACAAGCGGTGTTCGAGCCACCCGCCTCGTTCGTCGACCAGGCGAACGTGGCCGACGACTCGATCTACGAGGAGTTCGAGGAGAACTGGCCGGAGGCCTGGGACCGGGCGGCCGACCTCCTGACGTGGGACGGTGACTACGACACCGTCCTCGACGACAGCGAAGCGCCCTTCTACGAGTGGTTCACGGGCGGCTCGCTGAACGCCAGCGTGAACGCCGTCGACCGGCACCTGGAGGATCGGGGCGACGAGGTCGCCATCGAGTGGATCGGCGAACCCGGTGGCGTCCGGTCGATCACGTACCGCGAACTCCACGAGGAGGTGAACGCCTTCGCCGCCGCACTCCGAGACCTCGGCGTTCAGGAGGACGACGTGGTGACGATGTACATGCCGATGATCCCGGAACTGGCCATCGGGATGCTGGCCTGCGCCCGGATTGGAGCACCCCACAGCGTCGTCTTCGCCGGCTTCTCCGCCGACGCGCTCGCGACCCGGATGAACAGCGCCACCTCCGAGTACCTGATCACCGCCGACGGCTACTACCGCCGGGGCGACGCCCTCGACCACATCTCCAAGGCCGAGGATGGTCTCGAGACCGTCGACCAGGACGTGTCGACGGTCGTCGTCGACCGCCTGGGGGACGAGCTGGACCACGGTCTCGGCCCCGACCAGGACGACTGGGACGCCCTCGTCGGGGCGAACGAGGGTGCCGAGGTCCAGCCCGTCAGCCGGGACGCCGAGGACATGCTCTTCCTCATGTACACCTCCGGTACGACGGGCAAGCCAAAGGGGGTCAAACACACCACCGGTGGCTACCTCGCGTACGTCTCCTGGACCAGTCACGCGGTCCTGGACGTCAAGCCCGAGGACACGTACTGGTGTTCGGCGGACATCGGGTGGATCACCGGTCACTCCTACATCGTTTACGGGCCGCTCTCGCTGGGTACCACCACGGTCATGTACGAGGGCACGCCTGACCATCCGGACAAGGACCGGCTCTGGCAGATCGTCGACGATTACGACGTCACACAACTGTACACGGCGCCGACGGCTATCCGGGCGTTCATGAAGTGGGGCAGCGAGTACCCCGCGGCCCACGACCTCTCCTCGCTGCGCCTGCTCGGGACCGTCGGTGAACCGATCAACCCCCGGGCATGGAAGTGGTACTACAAGCACATCGGGGACGAGGAGTGCCCGATCGTAGACACCTGGTGGCAGACCGAGACCGGGGGCATGATGATCACGACGCTGCCGGCCATTGGGGACATGAAGCCAGGCTCGGCCGGGCCGCCGCTGCCGGGCATCAGCGCCGACGTCGTCGAGCACGCCGGAAGCCCGGTCGAAGCAGGCGAGGCTGGCTACCTGGTCGTCAACAAACCCTGGCCCGGGATGTTGCGGACCCTCTACAAGAACGACCAGCGGTTCATCAACGAATACTGGGACGAGTACTCGAACCCCGACGCCGACGAGTGGGTCTACTTCCCGGAGGACGGCGCGAAGATCGACGGCGACGGCTACATCACCATCCTCGGCCGCGTGGACGACGTCGTCAATGTCTCCGGCCACCGGCTGGGGACGATGGAGATCGAGTCCGCCATCGTCGGCGTCGAGGGCGTGGCGGAGGCCGCCGTCGTCGGCGCAGACCACGAGGTGAAAGGCGAGGCGGTCCACACCTACGTCATCACCGAGGAGGGCGTGGACGGCGACGATGCCCTCCGCGAGCAGATCATTGCCGGCGTCGAGAAGGCTATCGGCCCGATCGCCCGCCCCGCATCGGTGGTCTTCACGCCCGAACTCCCGAAGACCCGGTCGGGCAAGATCATGCGCCGCCTCCTCGAGGACATCGCCAACGGCGACGAACTCGGGACCACCTCGACGCTGCGCAACCCGGACGTCGTCGAAGACATTCAGGATCGGGCCAGGAGCGACTGAGCGGCCGCGCCACTTCTCCAGGTGTCAGACCGGACCACTTCTTTCCTACTCGACGTCCTCACCTGGCGGTATCTCCGGCCCGTCCGAGGACGGTTGCTCCTGCAGACCCGTCCGACGACGGCCGCTCCTGCAGACCCGTCCGACGACGGCCGCTCCTGCAGACCCGTCCGACGACGGCCGCTCCTGCAGAACCGTCCCAGGACGGGGACGCGTTTTTGAATCCCTCGCCCGTCACTACGCTCCATGGCACGCCAGGCGCTCTGTTTCGACATGTACGGGACGCTCTGTGACCCCAGCAGCGTCACGGAGACCCTCGGAGAGGTTCTCGGGGCGACGACCGATCTGGCCCGGGCCATCGACCGGCTCTGGCGGCGGAAGCAACTCCAGTACTCCTACCACCGGGGGCAGATGGAGGCCTACGAGCCGTTCTGGACGGTGACCGGCGATGCGCTGGCCTACGCGCTGGACTTCTACGAGGTCGACGCCGTTATCGACGAGCGCCGGCGGATCCTCGAGGCCTACGAGCACCTGGAGCCATTCGAGGGCGCGGTTCGGGCCCTCGAAACACTGGGGGCGGCGGGCCACACCTGCGTCGTCCTCTCGAACGGGAACCCCGAGATGCTCGAGCCGCTCGCGGCAAACGCCGGGCTCGACACGCACCTCGACGACATCGTCAGTGCGGACGAGGTGGAGACTTTCAAGCCCGGCCCTGCCGTCTACGAGAACGCGGCAACGCGGCTCGACCGGGACATCGGCGACTGTCGGCTGGTGTCCTCGAACGCCTGGGATGTAGTGGGAGCGAGCAACGCGGGCATGGCGACCGCCTGGGTCAACCGGAGCCGCGAACCGCGGGAGCGACTCGGCGAAGAGGCCGACCTAGAGGTGGAAACGCTCGCAGGCCTGCCGAGCTCCCTGGCCTGATAGAGGTTCGATTCCTTCGTAGGAGCCTCCTGTCCAAGGAATCCCGGTTTCGGCCACGGGAGCCACGGTTTCCCGAGGGTTGCTCATTTAACTAGCCTACGGGTATAAGTACCCCCGAACGTTCGCCCCAATAGCCATGTCAGATGATGGCTCGATGAACAGGAGAGAACTGCTCCAGGCAGCCGGAGTTGCGAGCGTGGCAGGTATGACCACGCTGGCCGGCTGTTCCAGCGACGGCGGCGACGGCGGTGACGGCGGTGACGGCGGTGACGGCGAAGACGGCGGCGACGGTGACGGCGGTGACGGTGGCGAGGACTACCCCTCGCTTGGGAACTTCCCGGTTGAGGGTGACGAGGTCGTCTACGGCTGGAACGTCCCGCAGTCCGGTTCGTACTCCCAGGAGGGTGAGGATGAACTCCGCGGGTACAACCTCGCGGTGGACCACCTGAACAACGGCGGCGGTTGGGTCGACCAGTGGGACGACCTCTCCGGGGACGGCGTCCTCGGGAAGACTGTCTCCTCCGTCGAGGGCGACACGGCGACCGACCCGGACTCGGCACGCCAGGCCCTCTCGCGGATGATCGACCGGGACAACGTGATCATGGCCAGTGGCGGCTCCTCCTCGGCCGTGGCTATCGCCCAGCAGGGGCTGGCCCAGGAGGAGAAGGTCATGTTCATGTGCTGTCTGACCCACTCCAACGACACGACCGGACCGGAGTGCGTTCGCTACGGCTTCCGCGAGATGTTCAATGCCTACATGACGGGTCAGGCGTTGGCACCCGTGGTCCGTGACGAGTACGGCGAGGACCTCAACTTCTACCAGCTCTACGCCGACTACTCGTGGGGCCAGACCCAGCAGGACTCGATGAACCAGTTCTTTACGGAGGTCGCGAACTGGTCCGAGATGGATTCCGTCCCGACGCCGCTGGGCACCTCGGACTACTCCTCGTACCTCGCAAACGTCCCCCGCGACGAGGCGGACGTGCTGGTGCTGAACCACTACGGTCTGGACGCGGCGAACTCGCTCCCCCAGGCCATCAGCGCCGGCCTCGACGAGGACATGGAGATCATCGTCCCGCTGTACAATCGCCTGATGGCGGAGGCAGCATCGGGGAGTATCGATGGTATCTTCGGCACTGCGGACTGGTCCTGGCAGCTCGAGGACGACGCGTCCCAGGGCTTCACCGAGGCCTTCCAGGAGGAGTACGACAAGGTGCCCTCCTACGCTGCGCGGCTGGCCTATACCCAGGCGCTGCAGTACTCGGCCGCCGCCGAGCGGGCGGGGACGTTCTACCCGCCGGAGGTCATCCGGCAACTCGAGGACCACACCTTCAGCGGTGCGGGCCTGGGCGAGGAGACGCTCCGCGGCTGCGACCACCAGTCCCAGCGCGACGTCCTCGTCGTGCGTGGGCTCCCCGAAGCGGACCAAACCGAACAGCGTCTCCTGGAAATCGTCGACACGACGAGCAAGGACAACCTCAGCTACGGCTGTGACGAGGCACTCGCGGCGGAGTGCGAACTCGGCGACTACGGGGACGAATAGATTCCACCTCACCGCATTTAGGGCAGCCTTTTTTAGGGGCCGAGGGTGAGACGAGGTACTGAAGAGGACTGAACGCCCCGGACGATCACGATGCAGGATACCGAGAGAGACACACTCCACGCATGAGCATACTCGAAACGGCAGTATCGATACTACTCAACGGCCTCCAGCTCGGCGCCATTTACGCGCTGTTGGGAATCGGCTTGACTATCATCCTCGGGACGATGAACTTCCTGAATCTCGCCCACGGAGCGCTGTATCTCATCGGCGCGTACGCCGGGTTGCTGACGATTCAGGAACTCACCCTCCGAACGGGGATCCTCCAGGATCTCGGCTACGAGACGCTCGGTCTCGGGGCCGGGTTCCTGGTCGCGCTCGTGCTCGTGCCCCTCATCGGGTTCGTCGTGGGTGTCCTCATGGAACGGTACGTGGCGAAACCGTTCTACGAACGGCCCCATACCGACCAGCTCCTCGTCACCTTCGGGCTGGCACTCATCGTCGAGGAACTCGTCAAGCAGACCATCGGCGGCAACACCTTCCAGCCGGCCGGTCCCGAGACGCTCCTCGGCTTCCAGGTGACGGGACCGATCAACCTGCCCGTCGTCGGCCAGTTCCCCCGGTGGCGGCTCATCATCGTTTTCATCGCGATGGTGGTCATCGGGCTGACCTGGCTGTTCGTGGCCAGGACGGACTGGGGGCTCGTCGTCAAGGCGGGGACCCACGACTCCGAGATGGTCACGCTCCTCGGAATCCCGATCAATCGCTCCTACGCCCTCATCTTCGGAGTCGGGGCTGCGTTAGCGGCCTTCGCGGGCCTGATCGGGGCGAGCTTCCAGACGGTTAGTCCACAGATCGGGACCGAGCGGGCGCTGATCCCGGCCTTCCTCGTGCTCGTGGTGGGCGGTGCGGGATCGATACGAGGCGCGATCGTCGGCGGGCTGATACTCGGAACGGTGGTCGCAGGCTTCCAGCAGACGTTTTCGCAGTGGGCGTTCATCGTCATGTACCTGCTGGTGGCGCTCGTGCTCGTGTTCCGACCGCAAGGGGTCTTCGGCTCAGTGCAGGTGGAAGAATGAGTGGCGAACAGTCCGCGACGGCGACGGAACGGACCGGGTGGATCGACCGACTCGCGGAGACTGGCTGGCTCACGACCATCGGGTTCGCCATTGGCGTGGTGCTCTTCCCGTGGTTCCTGGTCGACGGCCTCGAGATCGTCGCGGAGCTCATCAACATCTCCGTTGGTGGCTACACGTCGCTGGCGCCCCTCGTGCTCATCTACGGCATCGTCGTCGTCGGTTTCAACATCCTGCTGGGGTACACCGGCCTCCTCTCGTTTGGCCACGCCGCGTTCTTCGGGACGGCGGCCTACACCGCGGGGCTGTTCAGCTGGATGATCGGCGATCCGATCCTCATGATCCTGGCGGGGGCGATCGGGGCGACCCTTATCGCCTGGCCCATCGGCTGGGTGTCGATCAGACGGTCGGGCGTCTACTTCGCCGTCATCACACTGACGTTCGGGCAGATGCTGTACTTCTGGGCGCTCGGTCCGGGCGGCTGGCTGACGAACGGCGACGACGGCTTCTCCTCGTTCCAGACCGAGCCGATCCTCGGCGCCTTCGAACTCGATGCACCGATCCTGGAGGGCATCGGGTTCCTCGAAATGTACACCTGGGAGTACGCCTTCGTCGGCGTCTTCGCCATCGTCGCCATCTGGACAGCGAAGCGGATCATCGACTCACCCTACGGCCTCATCTTCGAGGCCCTGGGCCAGAACCAGCGACGTGTCTCCTTTGTCGGGCTGAACGTCTCGCGGTACAAGCTGATGGCGTTCATCATCTCGGCGGCCTTCGCCGGCGTCGGCGGGTCGCTGTGGGCGATGCACGAGTCCTACGTCCACCCGGGCACGGCGTACTACTGGATCCAGTCCGGTGACTTCGTGATCATGACCATCCTCGGCGGGGCCGGATCAGTGGTCGGGCCGGTCTTCGGCGCATTCATCTTCGAGTACGTCTCGAACGTCATCTCGGGGGTGTCGTTACCCGTCATCGGCGCGATCGGCTCGCTGTGGCGGATCGTCCTCGGCGCCGTCTTCGTCGTGATCGTGTGGTGGTTCCCCCGGGGAATCTACCCGCCCATCCGCGATGGATTCGGCCGCCTCGGGAGTTTCGTCCGCAACCGCGGAGGTGGTGAGGAATGAGCCTCCTGGAAACCGACGACGTGGTCAAGCAGTTCGGTGGGCTGACGGCCGTCGACGAGGTGTCGCTCTCGATCGACCGTGGCATGGTCCAGGCGATCATCGGCCCGAACGGCGCGGGGAAGACCACCTTCATCAACTGCGTCTCGGGGCTCCTCACGCCGACCAGCGGGACGGTCACCTTCGCCGGCGAGGACATCACCACCGACGACTCCCACGAACGGGTCCAGAAGGGCATCTCGAAGTCCTTCCAGACCGCGTCGATCTTCCCCGACATGACCGTCGAGGAGAACGTCCAGATCGCGGCCTTCGGAGCCACGCACGGCTCCTTCCGGTTCAACTTCCTCAAGCACCGGCGGTCCTTCGACGAGGTCCACGACCTGACCGAACGGATGCTCCGGTCGGTCGAACTCTGGGACGTCCGGCAGGAGGACGCAAAGAACCTGCCCTACGGCGACAAGCGCCGGCTGGAGATCGGCATCGCGCTCGCCTCGGAGCCCGAACTCCTGTTCATGGACGAACCGACCGCCGGCATGTCGCCGGAAGAGACTGAGGAAACGGTCGCGCTGATCGAACAACTCCAGGAAGACCTCGGCCTGACGATCGTGCTCGTCGAGCACGACATGGAGGTCATCTTCCGCGTCGCCGATCGCATCGCCGTGCTCCACCGTGGCGCGATCATCGCCAACGCGAAACCGGAGGAGGTCAAGGGCGACCCCGACGTCCAGGAGGCCTACCTCGGAGGTGTCGAGATATGAGCCTGTTGGGGATCGACGGCGTGGACGCCTACTACGGCGAGAGCCACATCCTCCGCTCGATCTCGATGGCCGTCGAGGAGGGCGAGATCTGTGCCCTGCTGGGGCGCAACGGTGCTGGCAAGACCACGACCGTCCGCTGTGTCTCGGGGGCGACCCCGCCCGAGGTCCGCTCGGGACGGATCTCGTTCCGCGGCGACGACATCACCGGCGACCTCCCGAACAACATCGCGATGAAGGGCATCGCCCTCGTGCCGGAGGAGCGGCGCGTCTTCCCGAACCTCACCGTCGAGGAGAACCTCCACATGGCGGAGGTCGCGGGCAACTGGTTCAACCGGGTCGGCCGGAGGCTCTCCCGGGAGACGACCTACATGCCACTCGGGGACATCTACGACGCCTTCCCCCGGCTGGACGAGCGACAGGAGCAGGACGCCGGCACGCTCTCGGGCGGCGAACAGCAGATGCTGGCGATCGCGCGTGCGCTCCGTCAGGACCCCGATCTCCTCATGCTGGACGAACCCTACGAGGGACTCGCCCCCCACATCATCGAGGAGGTCGAGGCCGCCATCGATCGCATCAACGAAGCGGGGACGACCATCCTGCTCATCGAGCAGAACGCGGCAGCGGCCATCGAAATCTCCGACCGGTGTTACGTCATCGACATGGGCCAGGTCGTCTTCGACGGCACCGCCGCCGAACTCCGCGACGATACGGAGGCGCGACAGCGGTACCTTGGGGTCTAACCATGAACGAACACACGATCGACGTACCGAGTACAGCCACCTTCGCCGAAGAGCCGGAGACGCGCCTCGCGTTCCTCGAGGACGCGGGCGTCCTGGAGGTGTCCGAGGACGACGAGGTGACGACGACGGTCCCCTTCGAGGACACGCGGAGCATCTACCTCGACACGTACACCGAGGTCTCCCAGGGGCAACTCGTCGAGACCGTCGCCGACCTGTTCGGCGTCTCCCCAGAGGCTGCCCGGGAGCGGATCGAGGCAGACGAGATCACGGCCAACGAGGTCGCCACCTACCTGAGTCTCCGGTCCTTCCTCGACGTCGACCTCCCGGTCGAATCGCTGGCGCTGCTCGCTGAACTCGTCGCACCAGTCGGAATCGGGTCGCCGGTCCCGGCGGATATGCGAGAGCTGACCGACCAGACCTATCGCGAGGGCATCGAGGAGGCGGGCGACATCGTCGTCTTCGTCTGGAAGTACCCCTGTGACCCCTGTCGGCGGATGAAGGGGGAGTTGCCGACCCTCCTCCACGCGCTTCCGGCGGACCTCGCCACCGCCGGCGTCGACGGCGATTCGGTGGGCGAGATCCGCCGGGAGTTCGACGTGGATACGGCACCTTCGGTCCTGTTGTTCGAGGACGGCGACCTGGTCGACGTCCACGAGGGCTACACCTCGCTCGCGAACATCGCCGAGGCCATCGGCGACGCCTACGGGTCCGTCGAGGTGACCGTCACCGCGGACTCCTGAGCGAGGGTCCGGTCGACCCACGGGGGCCGCTCGACGCGGGTCGAGCCCACATTCTCGTACCGGAGTTGCCAGCGGACACGCAGCAACTCGCCATCGACACGGCGCTCGTAGGAGAGGTCGAAAGCCCTGACGACGCCCGCCTCGTCGACCGTCGCGGACAGGCTGACGTTCGACACCGGTCCGGCGCCGGCCTTCGCGAAGTCGGTGTCGAGGGCCCGATCACCCTCGAAGAGGTACAGTGTCGTTTCGTTCAGGGACCGGTTGCCTACGAGGGACGTCGGGATCGAGTCGAACAGCGAGCCCACGGTCTCGAGGCTGAAGCTGCCACCGCCGCCGAAGGCCACTGTCGACCGCCAGTACCGCCAGGAGCCGACGAAGGAGTCCGGGGGGCTGAATGCGTTTGCGACCGTGTCGTGCGCCCGGGCGAGCTTCCGGACGTAGGTCGAGCCGTTCGACCAGTAGGTCCCCCGGACCGGCGGCCGCCCCATGAATACGGGGCCGGACGGTCCGGCCGACCGGGCGGTGACGAGGAACGAGCGGTCGGCCGCTAGCCGAACTCTGACGTGCAGGAGCGAGCGGAGCTCCCCCTTATCCGTCGTCATCGTTCGATTCGAGACGAGCGTATAGGAGGCGTTTTCGACGGCCCGATCGTGGGCCTGGGCCAGTGATGCCGGGGCAACCACCCCGCTTGGACCGATGCCCGGCGGAAAGGTCCGATCCGCCGGGACCGGAGCAGGCGTGACGGTCGTGGGCTGGCTCCCGAGCCCGGGACAGCCGGCAAGGATGACGACCAGGGCCAGCAGCCACGCGCGCATGGGGGCTGCTTCGAGCCCCTCGTACGTAAGGGCAGCCCGGTCGGTCGTCTCGAGTCATGGCAAGCCGGACGACGGGGTCGGGTCGGCCACCATTCTCGAGCGCACGGGTTCAGGCCAGGCCGGGGGACACCCAGGACTCGGCGCAGCCCCTGCGACATACAACTACCATGTCCGAAAGAGTGGAGCGGGGGACCCAGCTCACTCGGGCGGGGCGCTACAGACCAGCACCGGTCGGGTCGTCCCGAGGATGACGCCCTGGGTGACGCTCCCGAACAGGACCTTCCCGGCGGGCGTGCGCTTCCGCCCGGCCACGACGATCAGGTCGGCCTCCTCCCTCTCCGCGAAGGTCGTGATGGCCTCGGCCGGGTCGGCACCGGCCTCCTCGAGTTCGACCTCGATCCCCTCCTCCTCGAGCATGTCCTGGAGGTGCCGGACGGGGCCGACCTGGGCCACCGAGGCGCCGGAGGGGTTGTCCCGGAAAGCGTGGATCAGTGTCACGTGGACCTCGTCACGATCGACGGGGAGGTTCAGCAGTTCGGCCCCCTGAGCCTGTGCGCGGTCCTCGTTCTCGTCGACGCCGACGATGACGTTGTACATACTTCACCTGACACCGCCCAGGATTATCAGGGTTGGCCTCCGTTCCCGTGACCTCGGGAAGGGCGGGTCCTCGGCCCGGGTGAGAACGGGAGCGATCGGACGACCTACTCCGCGGAGTCGACGTCGAGTGTGTCCTCGACCTCCTCGAGCAAGTCCGACTCCGCGAGCGTCTCCAGTTGCTCCTGGAAGTGTCCCTCGCACAGGCCTACGATCACGTCGGCCTTCTCGACGGCGACCTCGGCGTCGCGGACACAGTAGTGACACTGCATACGCCCCATACGGGGCGAGGGAGTTTGAACCCAGCGAACGCGGTGCACGCCCCCGGGCACGAGTGATTGCCGGCGGACTCAGACCGAAAGCGAGGCACGCACGCGCTGCCAGTCGTCTGCCGTGAGCCCAGTTACGCCGAGGGTCTCGTCGTGAGCGTCCGAGCCGCCGGTCGGGAGCAGGTCGTTCGACGCGATGGCCCGCTCGACCGGCGCGGGGTCGACCGCGTGGTGGTAGGGGTACCACCGCTCGACGGCGTCGAGTTGGTCGGTCAGCTCGAGCGCCGCCTCAGGGTCGTCGTACCGGAAGGGGTGGGCCAGGCCGACGACGTCGCAGGCCGCTGCCAGCAGGCGCCGGCCGCGGTCGAACGAGGGGACGTCTCGGGAGACGTAACACGGGCCACCCCCGCCGATGAGGTCGCGGAAGACCCCCTCAACGTCGTAGGCCGTGTCGGGGTGGGCGGCGACCGCCCGGGCGACGTCCGGCCGGCCAAAGCCCGGGCCGACGTCGACGTCCAGCGAGATGCCCAGCCGGTCCTCGACGAGGTCGACGATGGCACGGCCGCGTGCGATTCGGTCGCGCTGGAGCCGATCCACGGCCGCCGCAAGTGCCTCTGTCGGCCTGAGGCCGTAGCCCAGCAGGTCGACGCGCTCGGTCTCGGCGGCGACGCGGAGTTCGATACCGTTGACGACGGTGACACCCTCCCGCTCCACGACCGGGGCCTCGAATTCCGTGTGGAGGCGTTCGTGGTCGGTGACCGCGACGGCCGCCAGGTCCGCGGCTCGCGCGGCCGCCGGGACGGCATCGACGAGGAGCGTCCCGTCCGAGGACCTCGTGTGAACGTGGAGATCCGCGACGACCATGCTCCCGTTCTGGGTCAGGATCAGCATCCCCCTTTCGGTCTGGCGGAGGCGTAACTTGCCCGGTTGGCGTCCGGTCGGCCCGGGCCGGCCCTCGATGGGAGCGGATGACAATTTTGCCACAACCATACAATACTGCCGCACCCGGTACGCTCATACCAGCGGGACCTGTAGCGGCCCCCAGATGGTTGTCTCGGCGGCCCTCGCGACCCTGGTCGTGGCCGGCCTCGCCAGCCTCTTCATGGCCTGGGCAATCGGCGCCGGGTCCTCGGGGTCGACGCCTTTCGCACCGGCCGTCGGGGCCAACGCAATCTCCGTGATGCGGGCGGGCTTCTTCGTGGGCATCCTCGGCCTGCTCGGGGCGGTCCTGCAGGGTGCGAACGTCACCGAGGCCGTCGGGGAGGAACTGATTCAGGGTGTCACGCTCTCACCGGCGGCCGCGGTCGTCGCACTCCTGACGGCGGCCATCCTCGTGGCCATCGGCATCTTCGCCGGCTATCCCATCGCGACGGCTTTCACCGTTACCGGCGCGGTCATCGGCGCCGGCTTCGCACTCGGCGGCCTGCCGGCCTGGGGGAAGTACGGGGAGATCGCCACGCTCTGGATCCTGACGCCCTTCCTGGGGGGCGGAGCCGCCTACGGCACCGCCCGGCTGCTCCGCACTGAAGGCCTCCCAGAGCGGTTCACGGTGGCGGTGCTCGGCGGGGTTGTGGGCCTCATCCTCGCGAACGTCGGCTTCGTCTTCCTCGGCCCCGCTGGCGAGCAACAGTCGGTCGCGACGGCGGCCGCCAGAACCATCGACGGCGGACTCGCTGGCCACGTCGCGGTCTCGGTCGGGATCGCGGTCCTCCTCGCAAACGGGCTGTACCAGGACATCAGTCGAGACGCGGCGCGCGGCCAGCGCCACTTCCTGCTCGCACTCGGGGCGCTGGTGGCCTTCTCTGCGGGGGGCAGTCAGGTCGGCCTCGCGCTGGGCCCGCTGCTCCCCCTCCTCGGGGAGTTCGACCTGCCGCTGGTGGCGCTGTTGTTCGGCGGCGGTCTCGGCCTCCTGGTTGGGTCCTGGACCGGCGCGCCGCGGATGATCAAGGCCCTCTCACAGGACTACTCATCGCTGGGCCCGCGGCGATCCATCGCCGCGCTCATCCCGGCCTTCATCATCGCCCAGAGCGCTGTCTTCTTCGGGGTCCCAGTCTCCTTCAACGAGATCATCGTCAGCGCCATCATCGGCAGCGGGTACGCGGCCAGCGCCGAGGACGGGGGCGGCGAGGTCAGCGGCGGGAAGATGGGCTACACCGTCCTGGCCTGGATCGGGTCCCTCGTCGGGGCCTTCGCGATCAGCTACGGCGGGGTGGTCGTCGTGACGACCGCGATATAAACCGGCGCCGGTCCGTCGGCCCGTCGATGGAGAGATCAGCCCCACAGGATCCTCTCAACCAGGCTCATGTGAGCCCAGTGTCGGTCAGGTCACTCTTCGCCGGCCTCCTGGGAGGCACCTGCCCGTCAGACTCAGTTGGTTGCTTTCCAAGGGGTCGGACGTCGATCGTGCACCCTCCGTCGCCAGAGTCTCAGTCCGTGGGTGCCTCGCTCGGGTCCTCCTCTGCGTCCTCGGTGGCATCCGACCCACCGAGACCGTCGATCCGGGCCTTCCGGATCCGGGTATTATCGACCTGCATGACCCGGATCTCGAGGCCGTCGTACTCGATGACCTCGCCGGCGTCGACCAGTCGGCCGGCCCGGTTGAAGATGAAGCCCGCGATGGTTTCGAACTCCTCACCCTCTGGGAGGTCGATGTCGAGGACCTCGTTGACCTCGTCGATGTTGACCTCGCCTTTGACCACGGCGCTCGTTTCGTTGAGGAACTCGATGGGTTCCTCCTCCTCGCCTTCGAGGATCTCGCCGACGATCTCCTCGGTGAGGTCCTCCATCGTGACCAAACCCTCCGTGGTGCCGAACTCGTCGATGACGATGACCATGTGCATGCGCTGGTCGCGCATCTCGGTCAGCAGTTCGTCGACGTTCTTCGATTCCGGGACGTGCAGCGTGGGCTGGATGACATCCGCGAGGTCGATCTCGCCGTTCTCGCCGTAGTGGAGGTCCCGGACGAGGTCCCGGATGTGAGCGATGCCGATGACGTTGTCGAGGCTCCCTTCGTAGACCGGGGTCCGCGCGTGCCCCCTCTGGATACAGGTCTCGATTGCCTCCTCGACGGTCGCGTCGGCCGAAACGGCGGTCATGTCGAGCCGGGGCGTCATGACCTCCTTGGCGATTGTCCGGTTGAACCGGAGGGTCCGCTGGAGCATCTGCCGCTCGTCCTCCTCCAGGACGCCCTCGCGCTCGCCTGTCTTGATGATGTCACGGATCTCCTCGCGAGTCACGTAGGAGGTCTCGATGGCCGAGCGACCGCCGGTGAAGCGGTTGACGGCCCGCGTCAGGTGGTCGAACAGGACGACCAGGGGCAGCAGGAGGTGCTCGGCGAACTTGAGCGGCCGTGCGATCGCGAGTGCCCAGGACTCGGTGTTCTCGATGGCGTAGGACTTGGGGGCGCTCTCGCCGAAGAGCAACACGAGGGCGGTGATGCCGATCGTCGCGATCCCGACCGCGAGGCCCCCGTTGCCGAGGTAGTAGGCAAGCAGGCCCGTCGCGATCGAGGACATCGCGATGTTGACGAGGTTGTTCCCCACGAGGATCGTGATGAGGAGGCGGTGGGGATCGGCACGGAGCGCAGCGAGCGTGGAACCGCGCTTCGCGTTTTCCTCCTCGAGCCGTTCGATGCGGTGGTCGGCCAGGGAGAACATGGCGATCTCGGAGGAGGAGAAAAACGCCGACAGCCCCAGTAGCAGGACGATGACCAGGGCCCCGAGCGTGACGAAGAGCGTGTCGGAGATGGTCAGGCCGAAGACATCGACCGATAGCGGCGGCGCGAGGAGCAGGCTGGCGGTCGTGACGACAGGACCCATGGGTTTGGTCCGTTGTCGGGGGGTAGAATTAAGCGTTGTCATAGGAGAGCCGACGAGCGTCCAGGAATGGCAGACTGAACGCCTCTGACAAGCGGTTTTCTGGAGTCGCTGGCATGCATCCGTTCCGCCGACTCACATCGGCGACACGCTTACCCGGCTCTCGACCGAATCGGAGCTCATGAGCGAGTCAGCGATCACCCTGTACAGACTCCAGGCCTGCCCGTTCTGCGAGCGCGTCGTCCGGACTCTGGAGGAACTCGGCCTCCCCTACCAGTCGCGGTTCGTCGAGCCCAGGCATTCCGAGCGCGATGTCGTCAAGCGGATCTCCGGCGCCAGGACCGTCCCGGTGCTCGTCGACGAACGTACGGGCGTGACACTCGCCGAGAGCGACCACGTCGTGAACTACCTCGAAACGACCTACAGGAAGCGGGGCGGTACCGAGGTGCCAGGGGAGCAGGACGAGGAGTCCGCCGCCCAGACCGAGGAGGCCGGCAGCCCTGCCGGTGCCGCCGAGGGAGGCGACCGCTGATGGACCTCGACTTCGACGTCGTCGACCTGGGCCCGGCCGACCACGTCGCCGTCGGCGAAGAGGCCCCTGACTTCGTCCGTCCCCTCGTAAACGAGGAGTACTGGGAGGACGTTGCCCTCTCCCAGTTGACCGCCGACGGACCCGTCGCCCTGGTCTTCCACTCGATGGACGGCGCCTTCCCGGCAACGTACGTCTGGAAGGAGATTCGCGAGCGGGGCTGGCACTCCTACGACACCGAGGTCGTGGGTGTGTCCATCTCTGACCCCTACAGTCACAAACGCCTGATCGAGGAGCGGGGGATCGACAACCGGCTCTACGCCGATCCGGGCAACGGCGTCGCCGAGGCGTTCGGAATCGCCCACGACCTCGACGGGATGGCCGGGGTCAGCGAGCCCCGCCCGGCGGTCTTTGTCCTGGACTCGGATCGGACGGTGACCTGGGCCTGGGTCGCCCGACAGTGGCCGGATTTCCCGGACTACGACGCCGTCGAGACCGCCATCGAGGCCGCAGAACCGACTATCGCGGGCCGGACCTGAGCCATGGACGCGGACCCCGGTGGCGGGTCGGAGCGTGAGGGTCCCCCTCGGGCGGCCATCGAGGCGGCCGCCACTGCGATCGAGCGGGGTGAGCTGGTGGTCTACCCGACGGAGACGGTGTACGGGCTGGGTGCCGACGCTCTCGAGCCCGAGGCTGTCGACCGCGTGTTCAGCGCGAAGTCGCGGGGCCGCTCCCGACCGGTCTCCATGGCCGTTCCGTCGGTCGAGTCGGCCCGCGAGTACGTGGTCACCGACGAGCGCGAGCGGCGATTCCTCCGAGAGTTCCTGCCGGGCCCGGTGACGGTCCTCCTCGAGCGGCGGCCGGTCGTCCCGGACGCCCTCGTGGCCGGTGGCGAGGCCGTCGGCATCCGGATCCCCGACCACCCCGTCGCCCTCGCCCTCCTCGAGCGGGCCGCGCCCATCACGGCGACGAGCGCGAACGAAAGCGGCGAACCGAGCGCCCGGACGGTCGCCGCCCTCGACGGGTCACTCCGCGAGGCGGCCGCGGTCGTTCTCGACGCCGGGCGAACTCCCGGTGGAGGATCGACGGTTGTCGACGTCGCGAGCGGGGACATCCACCGACGGGGGGTCCGCGCCGAGGCCGTCGCAGACTGGCTCGCGCAGACGTCCGAGTGAGGAGGGCGACGGACAGGGGCCCGGTGAGCGGACCGGGAGTTAGGAGTTGGTACCTACGAGGGTAAATTCGGTGCCGACGCCGCGCTCGCGGGCGTGTTCGTAGATCACGTGGGAGGCGGCGACGTCCTGGATGGCCAGGCCGGTCGAGTCAAAGAGGGTGACCTCGTCCGGGCCGGACCGGCCGGCAGCGGTCCCGGCGACGACGTCGCCGAGTTCGGCGTGCAGGTCGTCGTCGGAAAGCAGGCCCGCCTGCCACGGGACGTTGATCTCGCCGGAGTGGGTACACTGGGCGTAGTCGTCGATAACGATCGTCGCCGCCCGGAGGACGGCGTCGGCGATCTCGTGTTTCCCCTCGGCGTCGGCACCCATCGCGTTGACGTGGGTCCCCTCGGCGACCTCGTGGACGATGGGCTCGGTGACCGGCGTCGTGGTCGAGACCACGTCGCAGGCCGTGGCCTCCTCGATTGCGCCCTCGCGCACGTCGTAGGCGTCGCCGTAGCGGCCGACGAACTCGTCGATGGCCGCGTCGCTCTTGTCCGCCACCACGACGGTCTCCACGGGGCGGACCTCGGCGATGGCCTCGAGTTGCGTGTGGGACTGGACGCCGGCGCCGACCAGGCCCAGCGAGGTGGCGTCCTCGCGGGCGAGGTGGTCGGTCGCGACGGCGGCGGCCGCACCGGTCCGCAGGCGAGTGAGTTCCGTTCCGTCGAGAATCGCCAGGGGGAGGGCGGTGTCGGGGTCGGAGTAGATCATCGTGCCCATGACCGTCGGGAGGCCGTGCCGGTCGGGATTCTCGACGTGGGAGTTGACCCACTTGATGCCCGCAGCCTCCCAGTCCTCCCCGTGGCCCGTCCGGGCGTCGATGTAGGCCGGCATGGATCGGAAGTCGCCGTGGTACTCCGGGAGGTCGATGTAGGACTTGGCGGGCATCTGGACGTCCCCGCGCGCGTAGGCCGCGAAGGCGCCCCCGACGGCGTCGATGACCTCGGCCATGTTCGTGCTCTCGGTGACGTCATCGGGATCCAAGAGGAGCGTCTGCATGTTTCGGCGTGCGTGGCGGGCACACTTGAAATGGGGTGAGGTCTCCAGTGGGTCGACCGCGCTCGCGTGATGGGTCGGATCGGCCGTCCTCACCAGTCAGAACGCCCTCACCTCGATTTCGAACGCAGACGTGGCCGCAACCCTAGACACCCAGAAGGCCGTCTCCTCGATCTCGACAGGATACTCTGACGCAACCGCAGACACCGAGAACGCCCCCCCCCTCGCTCACCGGCTCGCTTCGCTCGCCGAGAGAACGAGTTCTCTCGAGCCCCCGTCAGAGCAAGCTCTGACGACTTCCCCCTCGGTCGCACGCTCCCTCGGGGGAACCTCGTTCGCTCGGTTCACTCGCTCACGAGGACACCGGCGCGCCATCTCGAGGCCTCGCTGCTCGGCCTCGTAGCGCTCGGCCCCGCTGTCGCGGTCGCTGCTCGGCAGAGTCTCGGCCGGGCGAGCGGCGACCGAAGGGAGCCGCGAGCAGCGAGCGAGAGTCCGGCCTTTTTCCCAAGTTTTTTCGGCCGAGCGGTGGCTCGACGAGCGAGCGAAGCGAGCGAAGAGAGCCACCCGAGGCGAAAAAAAGTGGTCGCCCCTACATTGCGCCGCCCATGCCACCCATGCCGCCCATGCCGCCCATGCCGCCACCCATACCGCCGCCGGGGGCGCCACCGGGGCCGCCGGGGCCGCCCTCTTCCTCGTCGTCGCCACCGCCGCCAACCATGTCGCCGGCGGCGATGACGTCGTCGATGCGGAGGATCATGACGGCGGCCTCCGTCGCGCTCTCGACGGCCTGGGTCTTCACGCGGAGGGGCTCGACGGCCTCGCCGGACATATCGCTGACCTCGCCCGTGTAGGCGTTGAGGCCGACCGTCCTGTCACCGGCGTCGTGCCGGCTGCGGAGGTCGACCAGCGAGTCGATCGGGTCGAGCCCGGCGTTCTCGGCGAGGGTGCGCGGCACCACGTCGATCGCGTCGGCGAAGGCCTCGACGGCGAGCTGCTCGCGGCCGCCGACGGAATCGGCGTAGTCGCGCAGGCCGAGCGAGAGGACGGTCTCCGGCGAGCCGCCGCCGGGGAGGACCTTGCCATCCTCGAGCGTCGCGGCGACGACGCCGAGGGCGTCCTCGATGGCGCGCTCGACCTCGTCGACGACGTGTTCCGTGCCCCCGCGGAGGATGAGGGTCACGGCCTTCGCGTCGTCGACGTCTTCCACGTAGATGGTGTCGTCGCCGGCGAGGTCCTTCTCGGTGACGGACCCGGCGAAGCCGAGGTCGTCGGCCGAGAGGTCGTCGATGTTCGAGACGACCCGGGCGCCGGTGGCCCGCGAGAGGGCCTTGATGTCGGACTTCTTCGCGCGGCGGACCGCCAGGATACCCTCCTGGGCCAGGTAGTGCTGGGCCATGTCGTCGATGCCCTTCTGGCAGAAGACGACGTCAGCTCCGGAGGCGGCGATCGTGTCGACCATGTCCTGGAGCTGCTGTTCCTCCTGGTCGAGGAACTCCTGGAGCTGGTCGGGGTCCGACACGTTGACCTCGGTGTCGAGTTCCGTCTCCGGGACCTCGATGGCCGTGTCGAGCAGGGCGATGTCGGCGTCCTCCTTGAACTGGGGCATGTTGTCGTGGACGCGGGACTTGTCGACGAGGACGCCCTCGATGAGCTGGGACTCGTCGGTGGAACCGCCGACGACCGTCTCGACGCGGACGTTGTCGGTGTCGACGCCCTCCTCGTCGGCCACGCTCCCGGCGGCGCGGACGACGAGTTCGGCGAGCAGGTCCTTGGAACTCTCCGCGCCCTTGCCGGTCATCGCCGTTCGGGCGACGTCCTCGAGCGTGTCCGTGTCGTCGGCGTCTACGTCGATGGCACGCTCCCCCAGGATCTCCTTCGCCCGCTCGGCGGCCTGTCGGTACCCCTGGGCCAGGATGGTGGCGTGGATGTCCTGATCGAGGAGGTCCTCGGCTTTCGAGAGGAGTTCACCGGCGATGACGACGGCGGTGGTCGTGCCGTCGCCGATCTCGTCCTCCTGGGTCTGGGCGACTTCGACGATCATGTTCGCCGCCGGGTGCTCGATGTCCATCTCGTCGAGGATGGTGACGCCGTCGTTCGTCACGACGACGCTGCCCGTGTCGCCCACGAGCATCTTGTCCATCCCTTTCGGGCCGAGTGTGGTCCGGACGGACTCGGCGACAGCCTTTCCGGCCGTGATGTTCATCGACTGTGCGTCCTTGCCCGAGGTGCGCTGGGATTCCTCGGACAGTACGATGAGGGGCTGGTTGCCCATCTGCTGAGCCATAGTCAAGAGAATGATTGCATGTGGTTCTATATAAATATTCCGGAAGTCGGCGCGCCGAGGCGCCCTCGCTTATAAATATTGCGGGGTGTGCCAACCACTACCGGACCGCGTTTATATGTCCATCGGGCCCGTCACGGCCCGTTGCCGTGGGCCAGGGACCCCTCGGCCACGGGTGGTGACCACGGCCGCGCGCTCGCGAGGGTCCGCCGTTGCAGGAACTGGTGGTGGGCCGACCCTAAGCTGAGTGAGGAGGTGCCGGGAGATGCCGACCGGCAGCAGGCGGGGCGACGCGCTGGGACGTCGGGATCGGGACTGGTGGAGGCGACGCGCCGGGACGTCGGGATCGGGACTGGTGGGGGCGACGTGCCGGGACGCGACGGCACGGAGACGGGAAAGCGACACTCCGGGACGGCGCAGTCGGAACGGCCCCGTCCGTTGGGCACGCCCGTCCCCCGCGTCACGGTGACTGTTCCTCGGGAACGGTCGCCACGGCCCGCACTGGACTTCCGTCGCCGTCACGGAGGCGGAGCGGCAGTGCCCGGAGTCCGAACCGGTCGGGGAGCCGGCCGAGACCGCGCAGGTTCTCGACGATGAGATGGCCGGCGCCACACAGTGCTGCGTGAGCGGGTTGGTCGGTCGGCTCGTCGGCTCCCTCTCGTTGCGGGTCCGCGCTGGGCACCGGGTCTGGGCTGAACGTGTCGATTCCGACGTGGAATCCGCGCTCCGCACACCAGTCTGCGAGCCCTGGTGCGAGGTAGGGGCTGTCACGGTACCGGTCCGTCCCCCAGTGGTCGCTCCAGCCCGTCCGGAAGACCAGCATGTCGACGTCGGTTGCCCCGGGATCCTGCCGGAGCGTCGAGGGGAGGTGGTCGGTCTGGAGCGAGTCGCGATCGGCGGCGCTGGTGCAGTCGACGAGCCTGGCGGCGAAGGCGAACGCGGAGACGGGGAACTCGTCGAGCGTCCGCCCCCCGGGAACCTTGTGTGCTGGCGCGTCGACGTGCGTGCCGACGTGGGAGGACAGATCGAGGCTACTGATTCGCGAGGCGTCTTCGGGCAACGTCGCCAGTTCGGAGATCGAGACGGCGTCGTCGCCGGGATAGACCGGCATTCCCGACTCCAGGGGCTGGGAGCAGTCGACGAGGCGCATGTCCGGCCCTTCGCCCCCGATGGGAAAGCGGTTCCGGTGGTTGGTCTGTTGGTGCAGGCCAGAACCCGTATCAGGGTTCGCTCGCGCACTCTCTCGTTCTCGACTCTACGGCTCTGGGCCCGCTCTCGAGGTGCGCTGGAGAAGTGACCGCAACCGCAGCCAGCCAGAACGCCCTCACCTCGCTCGCTCGTGGCTCACTCAGTTCACCGAGAGTAGGAGTTCTCTCGACCAACCGTCAGAGCGAGCTCTGACGAGTTCCCCCTCGGTCGCAGGCTCCCTCGGGGGACCCTCGTTCGCTCGTTTCACTCACT
>JAZKTI010000208.1:0-4697 GCA_036625635.1 Haloarculaceae archaeon | reverse complement strand
TTGCCGAAAAACGGCTTAATCGACCGCGACCTCCCGAAAAGCCCTCGGCCCGCTCTCTGGAGTTCATGCGACTACCACTGCAACCGCAAACAGCCTAAAAGCCCTCGGCCCGCTCGCAGGAGGTGTTGCGCCAACACTCACCGCAAACAGCCTAAAAGCCCTCGGCCCGCTCGCCGGCGCTTAGCAGGATATCCTCAGTCGCTTCGCTCCCTCGGATAGGGCCTGCTAAGCGCCGGCCACCGGGCCTCGCCCTTTTATTCCGCCAGGAGAGCAAGCTCTCCTGAGCCCTCGTTCGGCCTTCGGCCTCACGAGGACACCAGGCCAGCAACCGCACCTCGAACCTCCCCAGCCGACTGCGGTGCTCGCTCACTCCGGCTCGCCGGCTCCGCCGAGGGACTCGCTCCGCTCGTCCCTCGAGCCACCGTCAGAGCAAGCTCTGACGAGCTCCCCCTCGGTCGCACGCTACCTCGGAGGAACCTCGTTCGCTCGCTGACGCTCGCTCACGAGGACGCCGGCTCGCCAGTCCGAGACTCTCCCTTCGCTCGAGTCTCGCGTTCGTTGCGTTCCTGGCCCCTCGCGCATCCGCCTCGCGGCTTCGTTCGGGCCCGCTGCCGCCGGGGTCGCTCCGCTCCCCGCTCGCTCTTGCCGAGGCCTCGCTAGGCTCGGCCTCGCGCTCGGCACGCTCGACGGCACGCGCCATCTGGAGAGTCGAGGAAGCCTGGCTGTTTGGCTCCTTCCCAACCGTTCGCAAGTTCCAACCCCTGGCGGACTGAAAGGGCGAACCTTGCGTGCCGGCGCAGCCGGCGCCTTATAAAGAGGGGGCGGAGCCGCCTCCCAGCTCGCGTGCGGTTCAGCGGGCCCTATCCGAGCGAGCCTGCGAGCGAGGATATCCCGCTGAGCGTGCGCGAGCGGGGTGAGGGCGTTCTGGCTGTCTGCGGTTGCACTCACGTCTCCGTTCGAGAGCGAGGTGAGGGCGTTCTGGCTATTTGCGGTCGCGGTCCCGGTTACGTTCGAGAGCGAGGTGAGGGCCTTCTGGTTGGTTGCGGTCGCAGTGGCAGTCCCAGGAACTCCAGTGAACGAAAAGAGAGCGGTCCGGTCGATTACAGTCGCTGGGTCGACGAGACTTCCGACAGCGAACGTGGGCAATCAGTCGTCGGTCAGTCGTCCGCCGACTGTGCGGCGATGGGCTGTTCGGCCTCTGCCAGCAGGTCCTCGACGCTGGTTTCGGTGGGCTCGTTGTTGAGGAGGACGTCGATGGGAAGGGTGGGCGCCCCGTCGACGAGGTTCTCGAGGATAACGAGCCGCTCACGGGCGCGGGACATACCGACGTAGAAGACGCGGCGCTCGTTGTCCGTGAGCGTCGGGACCGGCGAGGTGTGCTTGGTGAAGGAGTCGACCCCGGGGACCTCACGACCCTGCTGGTCGACGGTCGCGGCCATCTGCTCGACGACCTTCTCGGTGAGGTCGGTGGCGACGAAGACGTGGTCGGCCTCGCGACCCTTGGCGGAGTGGATCGTGCCGAGCCGAACGCGGTCGCGGGCCATACCCTGATACGTACCGTTGAAATATGCGTCGACGCTGCGCTCCTGAAAGTTGGTGGTCTTCCGGAGCATGTCGGCAGCGGCGGGCGGATCGGGCACGAAGGGGGCGTGCTCCCGGACGAGTTCTGGTTCGATCTCGAGGTCCGCGACGTCCTCGACGTCGGCTTCTTCCTCGCGGTCGTCGAGTTCGCCGAAGAGTGCGTCCCGCTCGCCGGTGCCGAAGGCGGAGTCCGCCAGCATGTCAGCCAGTCGGCGAGCCTGGAGGCCGGTGATCGGTTCGTCCTCCGCGAGGGATTCGATGGCGTCCACGTACTGGGAGAGCCGGTCGGTCCACATCCGCTGGTCGGTCAGGCACTGGAAGGGGATGCCCTCGCCGATGAACTCGTCCATGAACTGGAACATCTGGTAGCGGGCGCGGAAGAGGAGCATGACGGTCTCCCCGTCGGTGTCCTCGACCGTCGACCGGACGTTCCGAACGAGGTCGAGCATCGATGGGCGCTGGATACCCTCGACGCTCCCGCCCTCCGTCCGGGGTTCGAGGTCCTTCTCCTGGCGCTTCTCGATGTGTCGGACCTCCCGGTTGACCACGTTGAGGATGCGGGAGGGGAGCCGGTAGGAGTTCGGCAGGACCTCGTCGGTGGTGACCGCCTCCTCCAGGAGGAGATCGGGGTCGGCACCCTGCCAGGCATAGACGACCTGGTCGTCGTCACCCGCGATCAAAACGCGCTCCATGTGCGGGCGCCACTCTTCGTAGACGCCGTACTGGAGTGTCGTGATGTCCTGGAATTCGTCGATGATGAGGTAGTCCACGTTGGGAAGGAGCGAGCGCTGCGTCACGCGCTCGAGCATGTCGGCGAAGCCCACAAGGTCGTGGTCGCCCTTGTACTGCCGCCAGCCGCGGATGGCCTCGGGAATGTCCAGCCGATCGTCGTCGCTGGACCAGGTGGGGGTGTACTTGTTCCCGACCTGCGCCCGGTCGTCGATGTCGGGCGGGAGCCGGACCTTCTCCTCGTTCCACTTGAAGGGGACGTCGTACCAGTCGGCGACGTCACGCCGGGTGCGTTGAAGCCACTGGCTGGTCGCGATGACCTTGTTGCCGAGGGTGGTCGACCGTGCCGACCGGCGCCGCGAGCCCTCGTACTCGTCCTCGAAGTCGAGGCCGAAGTCGTCACAGAACTCCTCCTTGTCGGACTCCCCGACAACGTCGCCCCGCGAGAGGTTGAGGAGGTCGTAGGCCTTGGCGTGCATGGTCGAGACGTTCCCGCGGAGGGCACGCGGGGATTCCCCGAGCCGTTCGGCCAGGCGCTCGCGGATCTCCGCCGCGGCCGCCCGGGTATAGGAGACCACCAGCACGTCGCGAATCTCCACGTCGTCTCCCTCCAGGATTGACTCTACACGGTCGAGCAGTGCCGTCGTCTTCCCGCTCCCGGGGCCGCCGAAGAGCCGGACGACTTCCGGGTCCGAATCCGTCATTGACCGTTAGTAGGTCTACAGGTTCATAAGAGGAGCGACTCGGAACAGTGCTTCGCGGCCTCAATCGGCCCCCACTCGTGGATCCAGATACCCGTGGACGACGTCCTGCTGGAAGCCGAGCGTGATACCGATGGCCACGATGAGCATGATCGACCACATGAGCAACGGGACGTCGGCCATGACCGGGGTCAAGGAGCCTCCCTCGACGACGCCCACCGCCCGCAGTGAGACGCGAGCCAGACCGTCGATGCTCAGGAAGGCGAGCGTATCGACGGCGTACAGGGAGACGACCGCGAAGGCGGCACGGCGGAGGACGTAGCGGAGGTAGGTCATGGGGGCGGCCCTGCCGGGTGAGGCGGGGGACCGGTCTCCGTGTGTGTCTGTGACAGGGGCTCCGTTTAGACCTTTTGCCGGACGTGGTCCGGGGCGAGCGCGTGGCGACTGGCGACCAACGCGTGGCGATTGGCGACCAATGCGTGGCGACTGGCGACCAACCCGTGACGACTGGCGACCAACCCGTGATGACTGGCGGGTGGCAACTGGTCTGGCGTAGCCACCAAGGGCCGGATCGAACTCCCGACCCAGCCCGGCAGCCCGCTCAGCCCGTCCGGATGCGCGGGTCAAGGTAGCCATAGAGGACGTCCTGGAGGAAACTCGCAGTGATACCCAGGAAGACGATCACCATCGTCGCCCAGATGAGCAGTGACACGTCGCTGTCGACGGCGGCCTGGAGACTCACTTTCGCCAGCCCCTGGATCCCCAGGACGTCCTCGATGACGTAGATATTCAACACCAACACCGCGAGGAGTTCGGTGATGGACAGCGAGATGATCGGGATGGCGGCGTTTCGGAGGACGTGGCGGGCCAGGCGTACCCGGCCGGCCCCTTTCGCCCGGAGCATCTTGACAAAACTCTGTCCGGTCTGTTCGAGGGCGGACGCGCGGGCGAACCGGATCTGCCCCGCGAGCAATCCGAGCGCGACCGCGATGGCCGCGACAGTCAGATCGTTCAGTTCGGCGAGGACGAGCACCCAGCCACCGGCGAGCCGGATCGTCCAGCCCTCGAGGTACTGGATGTAGATCAGCAGCATAAACACCGGAATACCGAGGAAGAGATAGGAGACGACCCGGACGCTGTAGTCGAAGACGCCGTCCTTGGCGAGGGCGGCGAAGAGTCCGAGAAAGACACCGAGGAGTATTGCCAGAACGACCCCCGGAATGACGTACTCGAGTGTGGTCTGCACGCGCCCGTCGAGGACGACGAGGATCGGTTCGTGCTGGCTGATAGACTGGCCCCAGTCCAGGGTCGTGACGTCGACCCACCAGTCGACCAGACGGAACGGAATGGGTTCGTCCAGCCCGTACCGACCGATCAGTCGCTCTTCGAGGCGTGAGAGTTCGGCAGGACTCGCGCCGCCGTATCGTGCCTGCGCGAGGATATTCTCGATTTCGTCGCGGATGGTCAGGTTCCCGAGGAGAAAGGTGGCCGTCACCACCCCGTAGACGGAAAGGACGGCAAAAGCCCCACGCCGGAGGACGTATCGAATGTAACTCATGGCTCGGTGGGATGGTTCGGTCCCTGGCGTGCTCCTCGTTCGAGAACCGGGGCCTGGACGGCGCTACTCTGGGGATGGCCGCTTCGGTGTCTGACGGCACCGCGTGGCGGGGGGTCCCGGTGGAGGGT
>JAZKTI010000207.1:0-4731 GCA_036625635.1 Haloarculaceae archaeon | reverse complement strand
CTTTCTGGCTGTTTGTGGTAGCGGCACCAGCAATTCAAGAGAGCGAGGTGAGGGCTTTCTGGCTGTCCGCGAAGGCGATTCCAATACCACCAGCGAACGACTAGATATCCCGGTACTCCTCGTCGAGATCTGCCTGGGTGAAGTCGAAGAACTCCTCCTCCGGCGGATCGACCTCCACCACCTCCAGGTCCATCGGTTCCCCATCGCGGTCGAAGGCCCGCCAGTCGTCCTCTCTGTATGGGGCGCCGATGATGACGTGGATCTCGCCGCGACCGAAGGCCGCGAGATCGGCGTCGCTCGGGGCGATGACGCCGTTGGGGTGGGAGTGGATGGAGCCGGCGGCCCGGACGTCGTTGGGGACCATGTTCGTCTTGACTGTCGCGCTGACGGGGTTGGACTCCGTGCCCGGAATGACGAGAACCTCGGTCAGGACACTCCCGTCCCTGTCGAGTCCGACGTCGCGAGCGTCGTCCCCGCGGAGGAGGCCCATGTACTCGTCGGGGTGGCTGTCACGGGAAGCCGCGAGGGCGAACTCGAGAGCAGAGGCCGCGATCCCGATGATCTCGCTGGAGCGGAACACCCCCATTGTCTCAGATTCTGTCGGCGTGCCTTCTAAGGCTTCCGCACACCGGGAGCCCGAACGAACGGCCGGTTTCCTCTCCCCCAGGGGGATGACCGGCGGAGGCCGTTTCGACACGTACAAAGGCCGGAACGACGAATCGGGACTAAATGGTACCTGCGCCACGCGCCGGGGATTCCGGTGCGCCGATCACTGACGGCGGAATTACCGTCGTCGATCTCGTTGCAGACTGTACAGTCGAGGACCTCGACCGCGAGTCCCGATACCTGGCGACCGTCAACGGCGTCGTCGACTACGGCGTCTTCGTCGATCTCAACGACTCGGTGTCCGGCCTCGTCCACGCCTCGAACCTCGTCGGGAGTCACGACGTGGGCGACGGGTTGATCGTCGAACTCGATGCCGTCCGCGAGGACGGCGACCTGGCCTTCCGCGAGGTGCAAGTCGCGGACTACGAGGTCGTCACCGCCGCGCCGGGCGACACGGTCGATTCGGCCGCCCTCGCGGACCACGCCGGCGAGCAGGTCCGCCTCGAGGGCACTGTCGTCCAGATCAAACAGACCGGCGGCCCCACGATCTTCCAGGTCCGGGACGAGACCGGCATCGTGCCCGTTGCCGCCTTCGAGGAGGCCGGCGTCAGGGCCCACCCCGACGTCTCTCTCGACGACGTCGTCCGGGTCACCGGATCCGTCGAGACCCACGACGGGGCCGTCCAGGTCGAGGCCGACGGGGTGGACCCCCTCGCTGGCGAGGAGGAAACGACCGTCGCGGACCGCCTCGACGAGGCCGCCGCGGAACTGGCCGAACCCGCCGACGTCGACCCGCTCGCCGAGTGGCCGGCATTCGAGAAACTCCGGCCGGACCTCCGGGAGGTCGCGAGGCGCCTCCGTCGCGAGGTCCTCGAGGGCCGCCCGATCCGGATGCGCCACCACGCAGACGGGGACGGCCTCTGTGCCAGCGTTCCCCTCCAGTACGCCCTCGAGCGGTTCATCGAGGAGGTCTACGCCGATCCCGACGCCGCCCGCCACCTGCTCAAGCGGTTGCCCTCGAAGGCGCCCTTCTACGAACTCGAGGACGTCACCCGGGACCTGAACTTCGCCCTGGAGAACCGCGAGCGACACGGCCAGAAGCTCCCACTCCTGCTCATGCTCGACAACGGGAGCACCGAGGAGGACACGCCCGCCTACCGGAACCTGGCCCACTACGACGTGCCCATCCTCGTCGTCGACCACCACCACCCCGACCCCAAGGCCGTCGAGGGCCTCGTCGAGGCCCACGTCAACCCGTACCTCTACGACGAGGACTACCGCATCACCACCGGGATGATGTCCGTCGAACTCGCCCGGATGATCGACCCGAACCTGACCGAGGAACTCACCCACGTCCCCGCCGTCGCTGGGCTCGCGGATCGTTCGGAGGGCGAGGCCATGCCCGACTTCCTCGACCTCGCCGCCGACGCTGGCTACGACACCGAGCGCCTGGTCGAGATCGGCGAAGCCCTCGACTACGCGACCTACTGGCTCAACTACAGTGCGGGACGGGAACTCGTCAACGACGTCCTGAACGTCAACTGCGACGACGAGGCCCGCCACGAGACGCTGGTGGACTTCCTGGCAGCGCGGGCCGAGCGCGACGTCGACGTGCAACTGGACGTGGCGATGGACCACCTCGTCCACGAGGACCTCGACAACGGTGCCCACCTCTACCGCATCGACGTCGAGAACCACGCCCGCCGGTTCACCTACCCGGCACCAGGGAAGACGACTGGCAAGATCCACGACCGCAAGGTCGCCGAAACGGGCGACCCGGTGATCACGATCGGCTACGGCCCCGACTTCGCCGTCCTTCGGTCGGACGGCGTCAGGCTGGACATCCCCGAGATGGTCGAGGAGCTGTCCGAGGAGATCGACGGCGGTGGCGTCAGCGGCGGCGGCCACCTCGTCGTCGGATCCATCAAGTTCGTGCCGGGGATGCGCGAGGCGGTCATCGACGCTCTCGTCGAGAAGATGGCCGAGGCCGAGATCGACGAGGAGCTTGGGAGCGCCGCGGTCGTGCCCGAGACGGTCTGAGCGCACCCTGGTGGCGGCCGGGCTGGTCCGGGCCCAGCGGCTGATCTGCGGTCGGATTTCGACCGGCGGGCCGCTCGGGGTCCGGATTCGGACGGCGGGGCCGCTCGGGGTCCGGATTCGGACGGCGGGGCCGGTCGGGGCCCGGATTCGGTCCGGACCGATCTGGCCTCGGATCCGGACCGTCCGGTCGGCCGAACTCGATGCGGCGACTCCACAGGAGGGCCATCGTCGCGACGACTGCGAGACCGCCCAGGAGCCCGACGGGGATTCGCGTCGCCGTCCCGCGCCAGTCGGCCTCGAAGCTCTCCAGGTAATAGGCTGCGGCCGCCTCGCCGTCGAGACGGAGTGCGACCTCCCGGTTCTCGCGGGCGCTGTGGTTGTTCCAGTTCAGACTGCCCAGGATGACCGTCTCGCCGTCGACGACGACCCCTTTCGCGTGAACCTTCTCGAACCGTCCCCGCGGCTCCGCGAGGCGCACCTCTAGCGGGAGCGATCTGTTCGCTCCGGCCGTCCGCAAGGCCGTCACGATGTCGCGGTTGTCCCCTTCGACGTACCAGGCGCTGCTCAGCAGGAGCCGGACCTCGACGCCGCGGCGTGCGGCCCGCCTGATGGCCCGGACGAAGGGTTGATGGGGGCCCCCGACGCTCACCTGGAGGACGTCGACGGACTCGTTCGCAGCGTCGATGGCGGCCACGACGGCACCCTCGGCGTTCTCGGGGGCAATGAGGAGCCGGGACCCGTTCACGCGCAGGCGCTCGGGGTCCCGCTCCCGGGGAAAGCGGTCGCTCGCGGGGTCAGGGGGCTCGGTCTCGACCTCCTCTCGGACGGCCCGCCAGGGTTCGGCCCCGCGCCAGCCGGCGTCGGCCCGGAAGAGGGCAGCGAGTCGTCGAACGACTGCCGGCTGACTCGTGACGACCCCCCACCCGCGGCTGCTCCGACCGCCGGTTCCCGCCGGCTTCCAGTTCTCGGTGGTGACCAGCGCACGCTCGTCGGCAACCGCGTACTTCGCGTGGTGGTAGTCGTAGCGGGCGTCCTCGCCGCCGAGGGTCGTGACGTCCACGCCCGCAGCCGTGAGATTGTCGAGGAGGCTCGCCTGGCGTGCGCTCATGCCGCCGACGGGATCGCGGTCGACGACCACCCGAACGTCGACGCCCCGGTCCCGGGCGGCCCGGAGTGCCTCAGCCACCCGACGGGAGGTGAGCGTGTACGCCGCGAGGAAGAGGCGGCGGTCGGCGGCGCGGAGGGTGTCGACGGGAACGCCGGGGGCGTCCGGCAGCAGGAAGGCGCGGACCAGGCCCGACCCGGCGGTCGCCACGTCGAAGTCCGTGGTCCCGAGGGTCTTCCAGGACGGGGACCGGTCCCCCGCCGGGACGGCGAGAACGTCGCCCTCCGGCGCGTCCGAATATCGGACGCAATCGACGGTCCGGTTGGCTGCGCGCAGCAACACGGTGTCCCCACCGTTCGCCAGCGCGAACCCGGCCGGGAGTTGCGAGACCGGTCCCGATACCGTGTCGGTGACCCGATCGGGGGCGTTACTCAGCGTCACTTCCGCGCCCGGGACCTCGGGGACCTCGGCGGTCGCCTCGCCATCCGACAGCGAGAGGTTCACGACCCCATTCACGGCCGAATCGCCGGGTGGCACGCGGAGGGTGACGAACTCCCCGGCGTCGCCGTCAGCGACCGGGTTCGGGTGGACCGTGAGTATCCGGGTGTCCCTCCCGGTTCCCGAAGCAGCGGCCTGCGTGTCACATCGGGTGGTATTTCCCTCGGCGACGGCCACGATGGTTGCTATATGCCAGCAAAGAACCACGAGCACCAGCACGACCAGCAGACGGCGTCCCACGGTCGGGCCTGGTTCCCCGATGCGAAATAAAGCTACGGACGGCGAGGGAGACGGTCGCCAGCCAGCGTCCGGTCGAACCCGATCGGCCCGCTCGCGCGCCGCTCAGGCGCCGGCGGCCTTCTCGGCCTCGGCCTGGACGATGTAGGAGCGGTCGTCGGCGTAGTCGGCGGCGGCCTCGAGGGCACGTTCGGTGCCGATCTGGTTGAGTGCCCAGGCCGCACTCGCCCGGACCTCGTCGGCGT
>JAZKTI010000206.1:0-4737 GCA_036625635.1 Haloarculaceae archaeon | reverse complement strand
CGCGAAACCAGACAACGAACCTGTCCGCGAAACCAGGCCTCGATCCCGTCCCCGAATCCGTCCCCGAGCCCTGGAATATTCGCCTGGCGGGGAGGTATCCGGTGACTCCGGCTCGGATTTTCGGTTCCGCGAGCGGGGGCATGCCGGCGGATTGAAACCGCGGGGGGCTCAGGAGGAGAGTATGAATCCCGAGGACCTCCGCGCGGACATCCCAGCCCTCGAGGAGTGCACGTACCTCAATACCGGCGCCAGCGGCCCGTCGCCGAACCGCGTCCTCGAGGCGGTGACCGACTTCCACCGTCGCCACAAGGTCGACGCCCCCTGTGGCGACGGGATGTACGGGGTCGCGAGCGCGACGAAAGAGGCCGCCCGCGAGACGGTGGCCGGCCACCTCGGCGCGGAGGCCGGCGAGATCGCACTGACCCGGAGCACGGTGGATGGCATCAACCTCGTGGCGAACGCTATCGACTGGGAGCCCGGCGCCAGCGTTGTCAGGCCTGACTTCGAGCACCCGGCGGGGATCCTCCCCTGGTGGCGGCTATCGCGGGCGGTCGGCGTCGAAGAGCGGGTCGTCGAGACGAGCGATGGACACCTCGACGTCGACGACCTCGCAGCGGCAATCGACGACTCGACCGAACTCGTCTGCACCAGTTCGCTCACCTGGACCAGCGGGACGCGCGTCCCGATCGAGGAGGTCGTCGAGATCGCCCACGAGGCAGGCGCCCGTGTGCTCGTTGACGCGGTCCAGTC
The DNA here is from genome assembly GCA_036625635.1 of Haloarculaceae archaeon. Taxonomy (GTDB): domain Archaea; phylum Halobacteriota; class Halobacteria; order Halobacteriales; family Haloarculaceae; genus JAZKTI01. The sequence continues at coordinate 3,987 of JAZKTI010000206.1, read as the reverse complement.
CGTCGGGCAACACCCCGTCGACGTCGAGGCCTGGGGTGCGGACTTTGTGGCGGCCTCCGGGCACAAGTGGTTGCTCGGCCCCTGGGGATCGGGCATGCTGTACGTCGCCGAGGAGGCACTCGAGTCGCTGACGCCCGCGCGGGTCGGCTACTTCGGCGTCGAGGAGACGGAAGACGAGGTCGAGTTCGCCCCCGACGCCAGCCGGTTCGAGCTGGGGACGACCGCCATCGCCCCCTACGCGGGACTGGCGGCGGGCATCGAGACCGTCGAGGCCGTCGGCATGGACGCGATCCAGGCCCGCATCGAGCGGCTGACCGACCGGCTCACGGCGGGGCTCGGTGACCGCCTGCTGAGTCCACGGGAGTTCGAGTCCGGCCTCGTCACATTCGAGGCGTCCGACGCAGAGGCAACCGTCGAGCGACTGGAGGCCGACGGCGTCGTCATCAGGTCACTCCCCCGGCCCAACACGTGTCGGGTCTCCGTCCACGCCTTCAACGCGGCGGCTGATATTGACCGGTTGCTGGACGGGCTCTGACACCGACCCGGCGTCGGCCACTCAGAAGGTATCTTTCATGGCCTCGAGGCGCTCGACGAGCCTGTCGAGTTCCTCGTTCTGGTCGGAAATTCGGTCCGCGGCGTCATCTGCGGGGGTCGCGCCCTCCGGCGTCGGCTCGATCAGCCCGTCGGACTCCAGCATCCGGAGCGAGTAGCGCACCTTGTGTTCCGGCAAGCCAGTCTCGTCGGCGAGGCGTACGATACCGATCGGTCCCTCTTCGAGCACGACCCGCAAGATCTCCACGTCGCGCTCCTCCTTCTCGACTTGATCTTCCAGACGTTCGACCATACCCGGATCTCCTTACGCTACATCGGAACCGTACCTGGTTAAGGCCACTGATAGGTGCCACGCGAGGAGGGGAGGAGGGGAGGAGTCCCAGCGGGCTCGGTGCTCGTCGAGGGGGCATGCCCTGGCCTGGAAAAGTCCTGAGACGCCGAGCACCCCGGTGGACAGGCGACGCCGGGCCACCGTGGCGGGAGAGACCGGACACCAGAGTGGACAGGCGACACCGGGCAACCAGTGGCGGGAGACACCGGACACCCCACTGGTCGGACGAGGGGGCCGAAACCGTCGGTGCCTGCCGGTGCCTAATCGGTCCCGGGAGGCGTGTGGTCGTCGGTTAGCTCCGCAAGTCGGTCGAGGGCGCCCTGGCGGGACTCGTCGTCGGTCTCGGCAGTGTGGAGTGTCGTCCGCAGGACGTCGATAGATCGGTCGTAACGCTCCCGGTCGACGGGCTGGGGCGTCCCGTCCTTCCCGCCGTGTGCGTAGGCGTACTTTGCCGGGTCGGACCGCGAGGGCTGGGCCCCGTGGACAATCTCCGCCACCAGCGCCAGGGCACGGAGGGAGCCGGCCCCGATCCCCTCGAGGCCGACGAGATCCTCGAAGTCCGCCGGTTGATACTCGTAGGCGCACTGGAGCTGGTCGATCGATCGCTCGGTCAGATCCTCGAGCCGGAGGGCGTGCGTGTCCGGCATATGCAACGAACGGCCGGGCCGGCCCCGTTCGGCCCCTGGTCGGGCTGCCCCAATCCGTCCGAGGTGAGGCCCCTGCCGGCCGCCGCGGGCGCCGCCGGGCCGATACCTTCGGCCGTGCCGGCCCCGACGGTCGCGAGCGAGGACTGCTCGGGCGACTGGGCGTAGCGCTTCAGCCGGCTCGGGTCGTCCTGGAGGAGGTTCACGGCGATCGCCCGGGCCTCCCCGCTCTCGCCGGCGGTCAGGTCGCGTACGCCCCCGACAGTGATGTCGTCGCAGATGGCCGCCTGGGGTTCGACGACGAAGTCCTCGACGGACCCGGACAGCCAGTGGTAGCGGCGGGCCGTCCGGTCGTTCATTCCCTGCTGGATCACGCACCAGTCGCCGTCCTCGCTGACGACCATCGTGTGGTGATAGAGGGTGTAGGTGTCCAGGACGCAGGCGTCGTCAACGGTCGCACTGAGGCGGCTATGGTCGGCGAGTCGTGTCCTGGTGCCCCCCGAGAGACCGATCCTCGCGGCCTCGATATCGTCGGGCGTCTTCCGGGAGCGTCCGCCCTTCCCGCCGGCGACGACGATCCCGTGCTTCTCGGGGTCGAGAGCCTCCTTCAGCGCGCCCATGGTGGTGGTCGTCACACCCGAGGCGTGCCAGTCGAAGCCGAGAACGCAGCCCAGCGCCTGGAACCAGTACGGGTCGGCGAGTCGCCGCAGGAGTTCCTCGCGGCCGTACTCCGCGATGACGGCTTCGGCGATGGCACCCCCGAGGTCGACCATCCGCTCGAACAGCCATCGCGGTGCTGCGCCGGAGTGCAGCGGCATCGTCGCGGTTCCGCGTCGTGGCACAGTGACTCCGAGATACGAGGTCGGTGCCGGTGAAAGGTCGCCACGGAGTGAAGGTGAAGTAGTCGGGGACGCCGAGTGCCTCCTGGATCGGCTCGTGGACGGCCACCCCCGACCGGCTTGAGGCCGCGGGCCGTCGACCGGGCCGAAGCCTGCGACCGTCGAGCGGATCGAGGATTGGCGATTCGGGCCGGGCGGGGAATGGTGGATCGGGGCCGAACTGCTCGAACAGCGTCGGGTCTCGACGGGTTCGGCCGGGGCCTCGCGCCTGCCGAAGAGGCCGAAAAGCCAAGTAGCGTGACTCCGTACCGGCCATCATGGAGGCGTGGGCCTGGCTCGCCGCCTACGTGCTCGGATTCGGATTCCTGCAGTTGCTCCTGTACCGGTACTTCCAGCGCGAGTACAGGGGGGCGGACGCGACGCCCGGCGCCGCCGAGGGCAGCGGTCCGGTCCCCCACGAACCGAGCCGCGACACCCAGGACGGCCGCGCCTGTTCGAACTGCGGGACTGTCAACGAGGCGGAAGCCAGCTACACCTACTGTCGCGAGTGCGCCAGTCCGCTCCGGTGAGCCGGTGCACGGACCGCAGCGGCCACCGGAGCAGGAGGATTCAGGTGTGCGCGCAATCGCCATCAACGTCGGTGCCAACACGAACGAACCGGGGTTCCGCGGCCCGGTCAGGTCCGACGGGCGCTTCACTTTCCTGCCGATCCCCGAGACCGAACCCACGCGGGAGGCCGTCCCGACCTACGGGGACCTAGCACCGGCACTCGCCGTCGACGTCCCGGCGGAAGTCGTCGAGACGCCGGTCCACCTCGACCCCACCTTCGCGTCCTACCCGAAGTGCGACGACTACACCTACGGCGACCCCCATCCCGTGAAAGCTGGCCCGCTCGGAGAGCTCGCGGCAGGGGACTACGTTCTCTTCTACGCGACACTCTCGGTGAGCGAGCCTGCCGACTGGCTCCCACCGACCTGGGGTGCCTTCGTCGTCGGCCAGTTCCGGCTCGCGCGGGAGCCCGTGACACCGGCGGGTGAGGAGGAGGCACTCACCCCGGCCGAGCGGGAGCGCTTCGCCCGCAATGCCCACCTGCACCGGTCGGAGTTCGACGCCCGCGTGCTACTCGCGGGAGCCCCGGCCGAATCAGTCATTTACGACCGCGCCGTACCGCTTAGTCGGCCGACCGAGGGGACGGACGCGAACGACCTGGTCACGGACCGGTCGGCCGATTCGGGGGCCGGCCCCTGGTGGCGGCGGCCATTGCGATTCGAGGGACAGGACGCGAGATGGGTCCTCGACCGGATCGAAGCCTGGCAGTGCAGCGAGAGTGATCCCCGCTGATCGATGCCCACAGCTCGTGAGAGCGGGAGGGTGGTTGGGAGAGTCGGAGAATGGGGGGAGAGAAGGGGTGGAGGGGGGAGGGAGAAAGAGAAAGGAAAGAGAACGAGTGGAGGGAGAAAGAGAAGGGAAAGAGAAGAAGCCACTCGGCGGAATCGACGCCGGTCGCGACCGCCGCACCCCTAGTGGAGCGTCCACCCTGAAGTGGAGCGGGACGAGATCCCAAACCCGCCTGACATACGGTCCTCACCTGGCTCTCGAACGCAGACCTCACTGCTACCGC
>JAZKTI010000205.1:0-4744 GCA_036625635.1 Haloarculaceae archaeon | reverse complement strand
CGATCCGATGGGGGCGCCTGCGCCGGGGCGTCGTCACCGGCCCGTCGTCCTCTCCACCCACCCGTCCACTCCACCCCGCTCGTCCACTCACCCCAGATCGTCGAAGTGACCGGCCTTTGCCCCCGAGAGCCGTTCGACCTGATCCTCGTCGAGATCCACGTCGGCGGCGCCGAGGTTCTCCTCGAGCTGGTCGACGGTCCGAGCACCCAGGAGCGGTGCGGTCACGTCGGGATGGTGGGATAGCCAGGCCAGGGCCGTCTGGGCCGGCGTGGCGTCCACTTCGTCGGCGACCTCGTGGAGGACGTCCAGGACGTCGAAGTTCCCGTCGGTCAGGTACCGGTCGGCCCACCGGTCGCTGTCCGAGGCTCGTGCCTCTTCGACGACGCCTTCGCCCCGTTCGTACTTCCCCGTGAGGAACCCCTGGGCGAGCGGGCTCCAGGGCATGACCGCGAGCCCCTCGTCCCGGCACCACTCGAGGTAGGGACCCTCGATCTCCCGGTCGACCAGGTTGTAGCGGGGCTGGGTCACCGTGAACGGCTCCCAGCCCTCCTGGCGGGCGCGTTCGTTCGCCCGGGCGACCCGCCAGGCGTTGGGCCGGAAGGTCGACGCGCCGAGGTAGTGGACGTAGCCGTCGTCGACCAGACCGGTCAGCGTCCGCAGGAGTTCCCGTGTCGGCGTGGCCTCGTCCCACCGGTGAATGTACAGCAGGTCGATGGAGTCGGTCCCGAGGCGGTCCAGCGAGGCCTCGACCTGCTGGCGGACGTGCTTCCGGTTGAGGCCGGACCGATTCGGGTCGGTCTCGTCGGTCGGGAAGTAGACCTTGGTGGCGATCACGTAATCGCCGCGGTCCCTGCCCGACAGCCAGTCGCCGATCCACTCCTCGCTATCGCCGCCGCCGTAGACGTTAGCAGTGTCGATGGTCCGCCCGCCGGCCTCGGCGTAGGCGTCGAGCAGGTCGATGGCAGCGTCGCGGTCGACCTCCAGGCGGCCGGCGGCGGTCTCGCGACCGAACCGCCAGGTACCGAAGGGGAGTTCGCTGACTCGGAGCCCGGTTCGACCGAGCTGGACAGTCTCGATGGCCATACGACGATCAGGGACGCCCCGAAGAAGAAGGTCCTGGTAGCGGTGTGCCAGGGGGAGAGCCAAGGTGTGTGAGGGGTGTGTGATCCGCGGCTCACGACCAGGGATCAGCCACCAGAGCGAGGCGAGCCAGGGGATCGAAGGTGGCGCAGAGCCTGGCGGCCGGTCGCCGTTAGCTGACTCGCCGCCGGGCAATCAGCGCGGCCGCCAGCAGGCCGAGGATCCCGGCAAGCAGACCAAAGCCCGGGCCGCTCCCGCTCGCGGTCGAGGTGGCACCGGTTTCCATGCCCGACTCGACGTCGACGAAGTCGCCGGCCCGTTCGGTATCCATCGACGGGAACTCGCGGTCCCAGCTGCCCGGCATGTGGATCGTGGTCTCGTCGTCGACGCCATCGAGGGCGCGGACGGCCGATTCCGCCGGTTCGCCGTCGAAGGCTCCGGTGACCCGAATGTAGGTCTTGACCGACGTGTCGTCGGTGCGCCCGACGATCGAGTCGAAGGCGGGGACGTCCCCGACACTCCGGAGGCTGTCCCGGAGGACGGCGAGGTTCTCGAAGGCTGCACCGACCTCGAAGCGGACGTCTTCGTCGGCGTCAATCTCGAGTTTCGCCTTCTGGAGGCTCGCACGCTCGAACCCGCTGAGTAGTTGCGCGGATTCCTCGGGGAGGTCGCTGGTGTTGCGGATGCTGTCGATCGAGCTGGTCACGATCTGGTCGCCCTCGTAGGCCATCGACCCGTTCATCGCAACACGATCACCGCTGGTCCTCGCCGAGAGATCGAACCTGACGTCGACGGTCGGCATGTCCCGCGACTCGAGTTCCTCCACGTAGGCACCCCAGTTCGTGGCCTCCTGGTGAATCTCGGCGTCGACGGTCGTCTGTTCGCCGGCCGACACGTCGGCCGACCAGGAGACCTCCTGCTGGAGGCCGGCGGCCTGCTGGGCCTCGAAGGCCTCTCGGGCGCTCTGGAGGCTCTGTGACCCGGTCGTGGACGCTCCGAGTTCCTCGGCGATGGCGAAGTACGCCAGCAGCAGGTCGGCGTAGTTCTCGACGTCCACGGTGGCGCTCCCGGTGACGGTTCCCTCGCCGACCTCGTAGGAGATCGAGACCTCGTTGACGGAGATCTTGGTCAGCGCACTCGCCAGTTCCTCGGCCTGTGATGAGGACAGGTCACCGGCGGAGGTCAGCTGCGAGGCGAGGGCCTGCTCGAGGCGGTCCTCGACACCCTCGATCGTGGCCGTGTAGGCGAGCTCCAGGCGGTAGCCGTCGGCCCCGGACTGGCCGAACCCGTAGTCGTCGATCGTGACGCTCCCCTCGCCACCAAGCGCCTGTGCGGGTGTCACGAACTGGGCCTGCAACTGCTGCCGCGCGGCCTCGCGGGTCCGCCAGTTGTCCGCCTCGAACTCGGAGACCGTCCGCTGCTGGTCGACCTCGACCGTGTACGTTCCGTCCTGTTCCGTGAGTGTCAACGACATGCTGCTCCCCGCGCCGGTGATGGTGGCGGAACTGGCCTCGAACTGGCCGTCGGCCTGGAGGCGGTCGGCACCCACCGTGATCGAACCCTCGGTCGACGCCGCCTCGAGGAACACAGCGAGGCCGGCCGTCTCGGAGATGGTCGTCGAGAGCGTCGCGTCGAGGGTGGACTGCTCGTCGTTCGTGGCGCCGGTGAGGTCGAGGGAGAGCGACTCGAGTTGGCCGGGTTTCGGTGCCGTGAGGTTCCCCTCGGCGCCGAAGGCTTCCGTTGTGAGCGCGGCCGTCATGTGGCCCGAGAGAGAGCCGTCTGCCACGCCGGTCGACTCGAGGAGGGCGTAGGCGAGGCCCGCGTCGACGTCCACCCCGTACTCGGCGGACGTATCGGTGGCATCTCCTTCGCCGTCGTACACCAGGACGGCGTCGCCCGATTCGGAGACGTAGACCTCGTCGGCCCCCTCGGGCCCGGTTTCCTGGGCGACTGCGACGCCGCCGGCCAGGCCGGAGAGGAGGACGATCGCGACCGTCGCGACGGCGGCGGCCCGTCGCCTGGGGGACGGCGTCATCTGTTGGGCCCTCCAGGTGGAGTGGAGGGAGTCACCGTTGCTCGAGCTGTCAGCGGGGATTCGTCACGACCCATGGCCGGGCCATTGATTCGCCTGCGTAATGAACAGTTCGACAGCATCTGGACTCTGCCCGCATCCCGCCCAGTCCACCGATTCGGCGTCAGGCGAAGAGGTCCCGGGCGTCCTCGATGGCCGCGACCAGCATGTCGATCTCCTCTCTGGTGTTGTAGAGGTAGAAGGAAGCCCGCGCCGAGGCCGCGACGCCGAGTTCGTCGTGCAGCGGCTGGGTACAGTGGTCGCCCGCCCGGATGGCGACGGCGTGATCGTTCAGGATCGAGGAGAGGTCGTGGGCGTGGACCCCATCGAGGTTGAAGGAGACGAGTCCCCCCCGCCGTTCGCCTGCCGGCGGGCCGTAGACCTCGACGTCGTCGAACTCGCCGAGGCGGTCGAGGGCGTACTGCGCCAGGGTATCCTCGTGGTCGGCGATCGCCGCCATGCCGATGGACTCGAGGTAGTCGGCGGCCTCCGCGAGGGCAATACCCTGGGCGATGACCGGCGTGCCCGCCTCGAACTTCCAGGGCAGGTCGTGCCAGGAGGAGTCCTCGAAGGTGACCTTCTCGATCATCATGCCGCCGTAGTTGAACGGGTCCATCGCCTCGAGGAGGTGTCGTTTCCCGTAGAGACAGCCGATACCAGTCGGCCCGGCCATCTTGTGGCCCGAGAAGGCATAGAAGTCGGCGTCGATCGCCTCGACGTCGACGGGCATGTTGGGGACGGCCTGGGCGCCGTCGACGAAGTACAGCGCGTCGTGGTCGTGGGCGAGTTCGCCCAGTTCCCGGACGGGATTGATCGTCCCGAGGGTATTCGAAACGTGGACGACCGAGACCATCTCGGTGTCGTCGGTCACGAGGTCCGTCGCGTGCTCGATGTCGAGGCGGCCCGCATCGTCCACCCGGACGAATTTCACGTCGGCCCCGGTCCGTCGGGCGATCTGCTGCCAGGTGACCAGCGCGGCGTGGTGCTCCATCTCCGTGAGGACGACCTCGTCGCCCGGTTCGAGTTCCCTGAGACCCCAGGCGTAGGCGACCAGGTTCATGCTCTCGGTGGTGTTCTTCGTGAACACCATCTCCTCGCGGCCGCCGCCCGCCCCGACGAACGCGGCGAGGCGATCGTGGGCTTCCTCGTAGGCGATCGAGGCCTCCTGGCTCAGCTGGTGGAGGCCGCGGTGGACGTTCGCGTTAGTGTGACGGTAGTAGTCCGCGATGGTCTCGACGACCGGGTCGGGAGTCTGGGTCGTCGCCGCGTTGTCGAGGTAGACGAGTTGCTCGCCCCCGAACTCGCGGTGGAGGATGGGAAAGTCCTCGCGGACGGCGTCCACGTCGAGCCCAGCGGTTGTCGCGTCGGGTGATGCCATTGTCTACATCGAGGGGCTCGACGGGCAACATATTTTCGGTTTGCCTAAATCTGAGTTGGCATCGCGACAATTTCCCGCGACGTGACGGGAACGTCCCTGCCGGTCCGGCTCGGCAACTCTGCTGGAGGGGCCGCTGAATGATGCCCGTTAGACGCTCGGATCGCTTTCCCGCCCCCCGCTTCGACTGACCGGCGATAGACGGTCCGAGGACACTC
>JAZKTI010000204.1:0-4777 GCA_036625635.1 Haloarculaceae archaeon | reverse complement strand
GTCACCGGCCACTGGCCACCGGTACCGCATCGTGACCACTCATCACCGGTCACTGGCAACCGGTCACGCATCGCGACCACTGGCCACCGGTCACTGGCCACCGGTCACGCATCGCGGCCACTGTGCCGTTCACTCTCGACGGGCGGAGGTGGCAAGGTGGGTCTCCGTAGATTATTACGAGACCGGACAGCTATCGTTCGGCACCGGGGAAGAGAAGAATTCGACGTCGATCGGAGGCCGCTCGAACCCAGCTGAGACAGGAATTCGAGGGCCACCGGTCGTAATTCCACATCGAGAGGTTCGCATTCTGAGCCGACCGCTGGCTGGCGATTAGCCACCCCGAAGGACCCAATTAATATTTACGGGATGACGACCTAGACGCCCTCGATGGTACGAAACATCGGTCTGAAGCTGCGGATGGCGATCGTGGGAACGATCCTGTTCGCTTTCTACGCGGGTATCGGCGTGGCCGCGTACGTCGCCTTCGGGCAAAGTACGACCGTGCTCGCCCTGGTATTCGTGGGAATCGTCCCCCTCGCGCTCTTCCAGTACAAGTTCGGGAAGTGGGCCGCACTGCGGGGGGTGGGTGCGGAGGACATGCCGGAGGACGGGCAGTTCGCGGACATCCACCGGTCCGTCGACCGACTGTCCGACCGGATGGACCTCGAGAAACCACGCCTGATGGTCGCCGAGATGGGCGTCCCGAACGCCTTCGCCGTCGGTCGGCGTGGGGCGGGCGTCGTGGTCGTTTCGAAGGAGCTCATCCAACTCCTCGACCACGACGAACTCGAGGGCGTCCTCGCCCACGAACTGGCACACATCGACAACCGGGACGTCGTGATGATGGTCCTCGGCCAGAGCCTGGCGTCCCTGGTCGGCATGGTCGTCCAGTGGGGCGTCATCCTGTCGGGCGACAACGACCTCGCGAACTTCTTCCTCGGGATGATCGCCGGGACCATCGCGCAGTTCGTTGTCATCATTTTCCTGATGGCAATCTCCCGGTATCGCGAATACGTCGCGGACGGGGACGCCGCCCGCCACACCGGCAATCCCGACGCGATGGCCCGCGCCCTCGAAAAGATCAGCGAGGGCGCGACCGCCAAGCAAGAGGCTGCGGCCGCCCAGGCGGTCGCGGGTGGCAGCGGTCGTCGCGGTCGCGGAAACGGGCGCCAGCGGCGGGGCAGCCGCGGCAGCCGCCGCGGGAACGAGGGCGGCGTCCCCGACGACGTGGCGGCGCTGTGCATCTTCGAGGGTGACCGCGGGATCCTGCGGAGCATCCTGGCGACCCACCCCCCGGTCGAGAAGCGCATCGAGCGCCTCCGGAACCCGTGAGAACCGGAGTCCAAAGCCTTTCGGTACGACGGGGCCAAGCCGGTCCATGAGCGAAGTCCATCCGTCCCAGCGGGTCGCGGTCCTCGCGGATTCACAGAACCTCTACCACACGGGCCAGAGCCTCTACTCCCGGAACATCGACTACGCCGGTCTCCTCGAGGCCACGGTCGATGGCCGCCAACTCACTCGGGCAATCGCCTACGTCATCCGGGCGGACGCACCCGAGGAGGAGACCTTCTTCGACGCCCTCGTGGACATCGGCTTCGAGACTCGCATCAAGGATATCAAGACCTTTCAAGACGGGACAAAGAAGGCCGACTGGGACGTGGGCATGAGTCTAGACGCCGTGTCTCTTGCGCCACACGTGGATAGCCTCGTGCTCTGTACCGGCGACGGCGACTTCGCGCGCTTGTGTCGCTACCTCAAACACGAGGGCGTCAAAATCGAGGCGGCGAGCTTCGGGGAGTCGACAGCCGAGGAACTCGTCGAGGCCGTCGACGACTTCACCGACCTGAGCCAGGATACCGACCGGTTCCTGCTGTAGGACCCCGGGCGACGTCCTCAAACTGGCCGACCGGTCTGGGACGTCCCGAGCAGGAGCGCCCCGACGGCGAGGATGATGACCGCTGCGATTCCAAGAAGCGGGAGGGCGCCCAGGAACTGGGCGCCGAACAGGAGGGCGGTCCCACCGAGCAGCAGGATAGCCCCGAGTCCAGCTTTTCGTATGTCCATCTTCACCATCTGTATTTACTCGTTTCCACTGGTCCATCATAAGTGTCACCGTCCCCGGACGGGCGGGGTATGGGACCGCCCGACAAGGGCCGCCGAGCAAGGATTGATGCATCGCAGCCCGACGTCCGACCTCGTACCCTTCTTGCGCCCGGTCGGGGCTGCTGGGCTCCCGCCGGCGAGGCCGCAGCCTGGCCCGGCAGGCCACGTCCTGCTTCCGCAACCTATACTCGAAGACGGCGGGGAGTCGGGAACAGTGGGCCGGGGCCGTCGGACGAAAGCGGTGGGTTTTCCCACTCACGGCGGCAAGGCCCTCGAGATGGACGAGGAGGACCGCTCCCTGCTCACCAGGGTCGCCGACTACCAGTTCGGCCGGGGGGCGGGAACGACGCTGTTTCCGCCGGGGGAGGTCCTCGAAGTCACCCACGCGAGTTCCGGCCGGCCACGCCAGATCCGCGGCCCGGATGGCCGCCTCGCGACCTACGGGACCGCGGGTCGCCTGACGCTGGGCGTGACCGGGGGTGCCTGGCTCCACGCGGGACTCCCCGACGGCGACTACCGGGTCGTCGTCGGTCAGAAGAGCGAACCGTTCGTCCGGGACGGAGGTAACGTGTTCGCGAAGTTCGTCCGCGAGGCGGACAGGGGCATCCGACCACGCGACGAGGTCCTGGTGGTCCACGAAGAGGGGCGTCTCCTGGGTGTCGGTCGGGCCGTGCTGTCCGGGGCGGGAATGCTCGACTTCGAGACCGGGATGGCCGTCCGCATCCGCGAGGGCGTGGGCGACTGAAATACGGCGATTCCGCCGGCATCACGACCAACGCAGGCCTTTTCATCCCCTGGCGTGAACCGAGGGGTATGTTCGGTGGAGGCGGCGGGGGTCTGAACCCGCGCAAGATGAAACAGATGATGGAACAGATGGGCATCGACATCGAGGACGTCGACGCCGAGGAGGTCGTCATCCGGACGCCCGACGAGGAACTGGTGTTCTCGGACGCCGAGGTCCAGCTCATGAACGCCCAGGGCCAGGAGACCTACCAGGTCGTCGGGTCCCCGGAGACCCGCGAGCGTGGCGCCGGTGGCGGTACCGGAGACGGGGGCGGCGGTGCCGAAGCAGCCGGCGGCGGGAGGACCAGCGGTGGGGGTGCCGGCGACGGCGGAGGCGATGGCCGCATCCCCCAGGACGACGTCGACCTGGTCGCGACCCGGACCGGCGCCAGCGAAGCCGACGCCCGGGCTGCCCTCGAGGCGACGGACGGCGACCTCGCCGCGGCGGTCGAGCGGCTCGAGTGAGCCCCGAAGAGTCCGTGCAGTCGTGAGCTACCTCTTCGTCACCGACGACCGCGAGTACCTCCTCCGGCCCGGGGAAACCTTCGAGACCGACCTCGGCGTCCTCGAGGTCCCCGAGAACGTCTCCGCCGGCGAGACTGTCGAGACACACCTCGGGACGGCCTTCGCCGTCCGCGAGATGCGGCTGCCGGACCTCTTCCACCACCTCGACCGGACGGGCGCGCCGATGATGCCCCGCGACGTCGGTTTGGTGCTGGGCCATACCGGCATCTCGCGGGGCGACCGGGTCCTCGACGCGGGGACCGGGACCGGAGTTCTGGCGGCGGCGATGGGGCGAGTGGGCGCCGAGGTCCTGAGCTACGAAGCGGATTCCGAATTCGCGGAGACCGCAAGGGAGAACATGGAGACGGCGGGGGTGTCCGAGGCCGTCAACATCCGATCCGGCGACGTAACCGGAGCCCTGGACGCCCTCGTCGACGACGAGGGGCCGTTCGACGTGGTGACGCTGGACACTGAGGACGCGAGTGCTGTGGTCGGGCGTGCGCACGAGCTGCTGGTCGCCGGTGGATTCGTGGCGATCTACTCGCCCTTCGTCGAACAGACGCGGGCGGGCGTCGAAGCCGCCAGAGAGGCCGGATTGTCGGATATCGAGACGCTCGAGACCATCCAGCGAGAGATGGATTTCGACGAGCGCGGGTCACGGCCCTCGACGGCCGGCGTGGGTCACACCGGGTACCTGACGTTCGCCCGGCGATAGCGTTCCCGATCGGCGGGCTCGCGCGGCCGGCTCCTGGCATCAACCCTAATCGGTCCCTGCTCCCCACAGATGAGCGCAGCGTCCGTCTTGGATCAGTGGTCGTCTTCGCGCCACTTGTGTTCGCACTCGGTGCAGACGAAAAAGCGGGTCTCGCTCTCGTCGGCGGCGCGGATCTGCTGCATGTACCAGTAGGCGCGGTCGTTCTCACACTCCGGGCACTGGGCGTCCGTGGTCGGCAGGCCCGTCTCCTCGGCGTCGCTGACGTCGACGATCTCGGTCTCCTCCTGGCCCTGGGTCGTGACCATCTTCGCTTCCGCTCCCTCGTCGCGGGGGGTCTCGTAGCCACAGCTACCGCAGACCCACACGCTGTCCTCGGCCTTCATCATCGAACCGCACTCGTCACAGAACTCCATCTCTTGGGACCCATAGCCGGCACGAACGCATAAACGACGGGGGTTCGCGTCGATGCTTCAAGGGCTTCGGGGTCCTGGGTGGGAGGGGTAAGGGCCCGGGAATCTAAAGGAGCGTCTACCCTGAAGTAGAGTGGGACGAGGATCCAATACCGCCTGACATACGGTCCTCACCTCGCTCTCGAACGCAGACCTCACTGCAACCGCAGACAGCCAGAACGCCCTCACCTCGCTCTCGAACGCAGACCTCACTGCAACCGCA